>NZ_JBAWKM010000002.1:214104-393962 GCF_037095675.1 Pseudomonas sp. CCNWLW23
ACTGCGCTTTCGCGAGCAGGCTCGTTCCCACAAAGGTCAGTGGAAATCGCGGCTCTGCACGTGAATGCCGTTGAGCAGCGGGCTCAGGTCGCTCATGCGGCCGGCGATCAGGTGGCGCACATCGCCTTCGCGTTCCCAGCGGCCGTCGACCTTGAGCAATTGCGACCCCACCAGCACTTGGCGCTGACGCTCGGCCAGGTCACGCCAGACCACCACGTTGACGTTGCCGAACTCGTCTTCCAGGGTCACGAACGTCACGCCGCTGGCCGTACCGGGGCGCTGTCGGCCGGTGACCAGACCGGCCACGCTGACCGGCCGGCCATGTTCGATATCCATCAATTCCCGCGAGCTGCGGCAGCGCCGGGCCTGCAACTCGCCACGCAGCAATGCCAACGGGTGCGGCCCCAGCGTCGTCCCCACCGTGGCGTAATCAGCATGCAGGTCTTCGCCAACGCTGGGTTTGGGCAGGACGATTTTGACTTCTTCTTCGTTGGGCAGGCCGGCGAACAGGCCGAGTTGTTTCTGCACCCCAGCCACTTCCCAACGCGCACGATGACGATGCCCGGCCAGACCGCGCAAGGCGCCGGAGTCTGCCAGCAAGGCCTGCGCACGACTGTCGAGGGCGGCGCGCTCGCCCAAATCGGCAACATCGGCAAACGCCCCGTGTCGGCGCGCGGCTTCGATGCGCCGGGCATCTTCTTCGCGAAACCCCTTGATCATGCGCAGGCCCATGCGAATCGCCGGTTGCCCGGCACTCAGCGGCTCGAGGCTGCAATCCCAGTCACTGGCGCGCACGTCCACCGGACGGATCTGCAATTGGTGCCGCCGCGCGTCCTGCAGAATCTGGTCGGGGCTATAGAAACCCATCGGCCAACTGTTGATCAATGCGCAGGCGAACGCCGCCGGCTCGTGACACTTGAGCCAGCAACTGGCGTAGGTCAGCAAGGCGAAACTGGCGGCGTGGGATTCGGGGAAGCCGTAACTGCCGAAGCCCTTGATCTGCTCGAAGATCTGCGCAGCGAATTCCTGTGTGTAGCCGTTCTTTTTCATGCCGGCGGCGAGGCGCTCCTTGTGCGGCTCCAGTCCGCCATGGCGCTTCCACGCCGCCATCGAGCGGCGCAACTGATCGGCCTCGCCGGGGCTATAGTCGGCAGCGACGATGGCGATCTGCATGACCTGTTCCTGGAACAACGGCACGCCCAGGGTTCTTTTGAGTACGACTTCGAGCGCCGGCGATGGATAGGTTTCCGCCTCTTCGTTATTACGTCGGCGCAGATACGGATGAACCATGCCGCCCTGAATCGGCCCGGGCCGGACGATCGCCACTTCAATCACCAGATCGTAGAAGGTCTTAGGCTTCAGGCGCGGCAGCATCGACATCTGCGCCCGCGACTCGATCTGGAACACGCCGACGGTATCGGCGCGGCTGATCATTTCGTAGGTCGGTTTGTCTTCGGCGGGGATCGTCGCGAGCGTCAGGTTCAGATCACGATGCCGGCGCAGCAGGTCGAAGCAGCGGCGAATCGCACTGAGCATGCCCAAGGCGAGGATATCCACCTTGAGCAGGCCGACCGCATCGAGGTCGTCCTTGTCCCACTGAATGATGGTGCGGTCGGCCATCGCCGCGTTTTCGACCGGCACCAAGGTGTCCAGCGGCTGCTCGGAAATCACAAAACCGCCAGGATGCTGCGACAGATGCCGGGGGAAGCCGATCAGTTGCCCGGTCAGGCTCAGCACCCGGCGCAGCACCGGACTATCCGGGTCGAAGCCGCCTTCACGCAAACGTTCCAGCGGCGGCGTTTCATCGCTCCAGCGCCCGCAGCAGTCGGCCAGCGCGTTGATCTGATCCGGCGGCAGGCCGAGGGCCTTGGCCACATCGCGCACGGCACCGGTGGCGTGATAGGTGCTGACCACCGCGGTCAGCGCCGCACGCCGCCGGCCGTAACGGTTGAACACGTATTGCAGGACTTCTTCGCGGCGCTCGTGCTCGAAATCGACATCGATGTCCGGCGGCTCGTTGCGCTCTTTGGACATGAAACGTTCGAACAATAGCGTGGTGCGCTCCGGGTCGATTTCGGTGATGCCCAAGGCATAACACACCGCCGAGTTGGCTGCCGAACCACGGCCTTGACAGAGGATTTTCTGTGTGCGGGCAAAGCGCACCACGTCGTGCACGGTGAGGAAGTAGCTTTCGTAGCCGAGCTCGGCGATCAATTGCAACTCGTCATCGATCTGCTTGAGCACCTTGGCCTGAGGCCCTTGCGGCCAGCGCCAGGCAATGCCCTCCTCGGTCAGATGGCGCAACCAGGAACTGGCACTGTGGCCCTCGGGCACCAGCTCTTTCGGATATTGATAGCGCAGCTCGCTCAGATCGAAGGTGCAGCGTCTGGCCAGTTTTAGCGACGCTTCGAGCAAGTCCGGCGGATACAGGGCGCGCAGCTCATCGAGGCAACGCAAATGCCGCTCGCCATTGGGGTGCAGGCGCAGACCCGCTTCGGCCACGGGGACGTGATGACGGATCGCGGTCATGGTGTCCTGCAAGGCACGGCGCCCCCGGGCGTGCATGTGCACATCGCCGCTGGCCACGGCTGGAATCTGCAACTCAGCCGCCAGAGCCAACAATGCCGATAGTCGCTGCTGATCGTTCTGCCCGCGATGCAGTTGCACCGTGAGCCACAGGCGGTCGCCGAAGGTTCGTTTCAGCCAGCGCCCTTCTTCCCGGTCATCCACTGAATCCGGCACCCACAACACCAGCAAACCCGGCAGCGCTTCGGCGAAGTCTTCGCGCAGCACCTGATACTGGCCTTTCTGCGTACGCCGCCGGGCTTGGGTGATCAAGCCGCACAAGGCCTGATAACCGGCAAGGTTTTCCACCAGCAGCACCAGTTTCGGGCCGTTGTCGATGCGTATCTCGCTGCCGATGATCAACGGCAACTCAACGGACTTCGCCGCTTGCCACGCACGAACGATGCCGGCCAGGGTGCATTCGTCGGTGATCGCCAGCGCTTGATAGCCGTGCTTTTTCGCCCGCTGAAACAGTTCCAGCGCGCTCGAGGCTCCGCGCTGGAAACTGAAGTTCGACAGGCAATGCAGTTCGGCGTAATCGGCACTCATGCGAACCAGCCTTGCAGCCACAGCGGACCGCCCTCACCCACCGCCCGCCAGGCCCAACCCTGCTGACCGGCGCGGTTCTGGATCAGGTAGTAATCACGCCGCACGTCGCCACCGTCCCACCAACCGGATTCGATGCGCTCTGGCCCCATGAGAATCCGCGCCGAACCTTCCGGCACACTTTGCGGTTCGTTGAGCAGCCAGCCCGGACGCTGCACGCTGGGCAACCCCGTGCAAAGCTGTTTATCGGCAGCGTTCTGCCACGCGCACTCAGGGCGATGATCGGCCTGAAAGCGCAGCCCCTGCACCGCGTCATCACCCAGCCGTGCGCGCAGACGTTCGCGCAATTGCTCCCAGGGCAAGGTCTGCTGCGGGCGGTCGTCGAACAGCTCCTGATACTGCGGAACGAAACTCGGCAGGTCTTCGGCGCGCAAGCGAAAACCACGCACCGGTGCTTCGACCTGGACTTGCTCCAGCCGGCCACGGGCCAGTTCGAAGAGCATCGCCGCGTCACGCTCGGCGCTGAGCAGGCCGACCTTGATCACTGTGTCCGGCAGCCCGGCGTGTTCCAGAAGCAAATCGAAGCGCTGCACACCGCTGTCGCGCCCGCAGAGGAACGCCGACAAATCGCCGGTCAAGCGCCGTAACGGGAACAGCAAGGCTTGATGGGATTGCACGTCGAAATTCAGTTCGATGCGGATATCGAAACGGTCGGGCGGCAGATAGAACGCCAGCGCCAGAGGGCGTGCGCCGAACAGCGTATCCAAGTGCTTGAGCATCTGCGCTTCGAAACGCCGGGCCAGTGCCTGGCGTGGCAGGCTTTGCACCTGGCTGAGATTGCGCAGGCCCATGCGCGACAACGCCGTAGCGACATTCGGTTCCAGCCCGACGCGGTCGACCGGCAATTGCCCGAGATGATGCTGCAGAGCCTCGCCGTCCGGCACCACCAGGCCATCGTAGGCATTGGCCAGCACTCGCGCCGCCACCGGGTTCGGCGCGGCGACGATTCGATGGCGAAAGCCCAGATCTTTCAATTCCTGGCGCAGGCGAGCTTCAAATTGCGGCCAGGTACCGAACAGTCCGAGGCTGGATTCGATCTCGAAGACCACGGTACGCGGGTAATGCACGCTGACCTGAGCGCTGAAGCGATAGGCCCACGCGGCGAGAAACTGCTGCCAGTGCTCGACCTCGGCCACCTCATAATCGGCGGTGGCAAAGCCTTTGCTCATGGCTTGCGCGGCGGTCATCGACATGCCAGGGCGCAGGCCGAGTTTGCGTGCCGCCGGATTTACCGCTTGCAGCACCCGCCGCTGGGCCGGGCCGCTGAGCAGGACCAGCGGCTCTTCAGGGTCGGGCCGCTGACGCAGCACGGCATCGAGGGCCAATTGCGGAAACAGAATACATACCCAGCGCATGACGATCAGTGCCCCACGGCAAAGGCAATCGGCGCCGCCCGCGCCAGCCCGCCACGGCACTTGAGCACACGTAGCTGCGCCGGTTTGGCATCGATGGCAATCCGTAACGCTGCCGGTGACGGGTTGACCGCCTCGCTCAACGGGCGCCAGGCAAAGGCCAGGGTCTGGCCGGTTTCCGCCGCTACCTGCAAACGCCGCAAGGCTCGGTCATCGGCCTTGTTCGGCCAGCACAGCACCGCGCCGCAACTGCCCGAGCGCAGGCATTGCTCCGCCGCCCACAAGGCATCGCGCTCGCTGGCCTGAATCACCGACAACTGGCGCAGATCGACTCCGGCATTGGCCCAGGCCTGCGGGTATGGCACGAACGGCGGCGCCACCAGCACGATGCGCTCACCGGCCGCGGACAATCGCGCCAGGGTTGGCCAGACCAGTTGCAGCTCGCCGACACCGGGGCCGGCGAGAAGGATTTCGCTCAGCGCCGCTTCCGGCCAGCCGCCGCTGGGCAGAGCTGCGTCCAGTCCCGCATGCCCGGTCGGCTGCGGACTTGCCGCCGGTGGCGCAGGCCTGCCGCGCCAGACCTGGCCGCCATTGAACAGCGTATCCAACGCAACGACGGCACCCATCAGCCTTGCCTCACCAGACCACAGAACACGCCTTCGATGGCCAGATCCTGATCGTTACGCACAACGATGGGCTGATAGGCCGGGTTGCGCGGCAGCAGGCGCACTTCATCCCCGACCCGTTCGAAGCGTTTGATGGTGACTTCACCGTCCAGACGCGCAACGACGATCTGGCCGTTCAGCGCCTCGGGATTGCGCCGTACACCGACCAGATCGCCATCGAGAATGCCGTCTTCGATCATCGAGTCGCCCTGCACCCGCAGCATGTAATCCGGGGTGCGGGAGAACAGCGCCGGGTCGAGCAGCAAACGGTTATGGATATCGGCATCGGCGCCAATCGGTGCGCCGGCAGCCACGCGACCGAGTACGGGGATCTCCAGCAATTCCGGACGCGGTGGCTGACCGAGCAGGCGAATGCCCCGGGCCTGATGCGGATTGACCTCAATGAAACCGGCTTCGGTGAGCGCCAGCACATGCTTGCGCGCCACGCTGCGCGAGGCAAAACCAAAAGCCTCGCTGATTTCAGCGAGGCTTGGGGGCTGACCGTGCTCGGCGATGCGATCGCGGATAAAGGTCAGAATGGCAGTACGGCGGGGAGTCAGGTTCGTCATGGAGTACATTTGTACTCCTGTGGGAATTTCCTGACAAGAACCGCCAGTCGGCGCATGCCGACGCAGGCAGCTGCCGAAGGCTGCGATCTGATCGTTCCCACGCTCCGCGTGGGAACGATCATCGGATAAGGTCAGGAACCCAGTTGCGCCAGGTACTCCCACGGGTAAATCCCGCGTTGATGGCCATCGCTGAACACCAGTTGCACGCCATACCCCTGCGGATTTACCTCGATCAGGCGCACGCGATCATCAACCAGCGGCGTGACGCCGCGCAGGCGAAATGCGCGGCATTGCGAGCATGGGCATTGCCGGCGCAGATCGGCATGCGTGAGCAACGATTCGCGCCCGTCCGGCCAGCTCAGGCGCAACGTGCGTGCACTCTGCGAGTTGCCCACCGACAGTGGGTTCATTGCAACTGACTCAATGCGATGCGCACGGCTTTGCGTACTTCCGGGTCGCCGTCGTCCTGCGCTGCCTGCAACGCGGCCACGGCGCCGCGATCGTTCAATTCACCGAGGGCCAGCGCGGCTTCCTTGCGCAGATTGCTGATGCGGTGGCCGAGGGTGTCGATCAGCGCGTCCAGCGCCGGAACGAAGCGCAAGCGACCGAGGCTTCGGGTGGCGCGCAGGCGCACTTGCCAGTAATCATCGCTCAGCGCTTCGACCAAGGCCGGGCCGGCGTCGCTGTGGCCAACCTTGCCCAGCGTGGTCGCAGCTTCTTCGCGCACTTGCCAGGCAGGGTCGCGCAAAGCCTGGCGCAACGCTGGCAATACTTCGGCGCCACTGGCCAGACCCAGCGCACCCGTCGCGGCGCGACGCACTTCGGTGTCCGGGTCGTCGCTGGCCAGTTGCGCCAGAGCTGGCAGCGCGTCGAGCTGTTTGAGCCAGCCGAGCACACCGACCGCTTCGCGACGGACATTGGCATCGGTGTCCTCCAACGCGGCGACGGCAGCCGGCGCGGCCTCGGCGAAGCGCAATTCGCGTAACGCCCGAAAGGCGGCGATGCGCACACTGACATCGGCATGTGCGGTCCACGGCAGAATGACCCGCCCCGCCGCCGCAGTCTTGAGCAGGCTCAGACTCTGCGCCGCCGCCGATTGCACCGCGAGCGCCGGATCCGTCAGCGCTTCACACAAGGCTTGCACGACCGCCTCATCCTCCCACGCTTCGAGCAATCGCGCAGCTTCAGTGCGGACGTCCTCGGCGGGATCCTGCCGGAGTCGATCAACCAGCCAGAGCAAACCATCCGATTCCTCCAGATCGGCCAGATCAATCAGGGCAATGCGCCGCACTCCAGCGTCTTCAGCCGTCAGGCGCGGATACAGGGCGAGGATGTCTTCGTTGTCGGTCACAGCAAAAATAGAGGTCATAGGGCAAATCGCGGCAAAGGGTTTTCAGGAGGCAGGCCGAGCGGATTGAGGCGCGGCAGCGGTCGGTCGTTGTCGTGGCGCAGCAGGTCGAGGCAATGGCGTTTCAGTCGAGCGAAGTCGGGGCTGGTCACCAGTTCACTGGTACGCGGGCGTGGAAAGTCCAGACGCAGGTCTTCGATGATTCGCCCTGGTCGCGCGCTCATTACCAGCAAACGATCGGCTAGAAACAGCGCCTCGTCGATGTCATGGGTGACGAAAACCACGGTGGTGCGGATGCGCGTCCAGATGTCCAGCAGCAGTTCCTGCATGTTCAAGCGGGTCAGCGCATCCAGCGCGCCGAACGGCTCGTCCATCAGCAGCAGGCGCGGGCGGTTGACCAGCACCCGGGCAATCTCCACCCGCTGCTGCATGCCTCCGGAGAGTTGATCCGGCCAGCGCTCGGCGAAGCCTTCGAGGCCGACCAGTTTGAGGATGTCGTCAGCGGCGCGACGGCGCTCAGCCTTGCCGACGCCGCGCATCTTCAGGCCGAAGGCGACGTTGTCGCGCACCGTACGCCAGGGGAACAGCGTGTGGTGCTGAAACACCATGCCGCGCTGCGGCGACGGGCCGGTCACCGCGCTGCCGTCGACTTTCAGGGTGCCGGTACTGGCATTCAAGTGTCCGGCCAGGGCGCCAAGCAAGGTCGACTTGCCGCAACCGGACGGGCCGAGAATGCACACGAACTGGCCGGGTTCGATCTGGCAATCGAGGCCCTGCACCGCTTCGAAGGCTTCGCGGCCCTGGCCGAGGACGATGGACAACTGGCGAATGTCGATCCGCCCTTCCGGGGTTTGCATGACGCTCATCAGGCTTTGCCTCGCGGTCGATGCCAAGGCGTGAACAAGCCGCCCAAGCGTTTGATCAGCCAACTGCTGCCCATGCCCAACACGCCGATCAGGAGCATGCCGACAACAATGTCGGCGTAGTTCTGAATGGTGTAGGACTCCCATGTGTAGTAACCGATACCGAACTGCCCGGAGATCATTTCCGCCGTCACCAGGCAGAACCACGAAGTGCCCATGCCGATCGCCAGGCCGGTAATGATGCTCGGCGCAGCGCCCGGCAGGATTACTTCCAGCAGAATCGCCCGGCGCCCTGCTCCGAGGCTTTTTGCCGAGGCGATCAGGCGTGGATCGACGCCTTCGACGCCGTGCACGGTGTTGAGCAGGATCGGGAACAGCGCGCCGGTGAAGGTGATAAAGACCATCGACAATTCCGAGGATGGAAACATCAGGATCGCCAGCGGAATCCACGCCACGGCGGGGATCGGGCGCAGGACTTCCAGTGGTGGCAGCAAAATGTCTTCAGCCCATTTCGACCGGCCGATGGCCAGGCCCAGGGCGATGCCGATGATCAACGCCGCCACGTAACCGGCGAAGACGCGGCCGAGGCTGCTGCTCAGGTGCTGCCAGAGTTTGCCCGAGTCGCCCAGGCCCAGCGCGGCTTCGATCACCGCCAGTGGCGTCGGCACGTTGGCAAAGGTGACCAGGCCGAGGTTCCAGTGATGGCTGGCGGCGAGTTGCCAGAAGAGCAGGCAGAGCAGCAGTGAGGCGGCTCTTGATGTCCAGCGCAACGGTGTTTTCATAGTCCGGTTTCCAGTTCGGGTTCTGTGTGATGGCCGAGATTTACCCCCTCACCCCAGCCCTCTCCCCCAGGGGGGGCGAGGGGGAAAGGGAGCCGATTTGCGTGCTTTTCACGACCTGAGTTCGACTCGGTACTTCACGTCGGCGTATCTCTCAACAACAACTCGGTCAGTCCCCTCTCCCTCCGGGAGAGGGTTAGGGTGAGGGGCTTTTGATCTTCAGCGCGCAGCAACAACCTGCGCAGTGGCATCGCTGAAGTCGAACACCTTGCCACCCTGCGCCGCAGCGTATTGCTGGGCCTGGCCCTTGAGCAAAAATGCGCTGAGGCGGCCCTTGGCGTCGCTGGCAAACCACGCCTGTTCAGCGAGCAACTTGATCCCGCTGTCGCTGGCCTGCGCATACACCGCACGAATGTTCTTGCCCTCCTGCTTCAACGCCGCCAGCGCGGTGAACGCCGCTTCAGCCGAGCCGTAACGGCGGACTTTTTCCTCGCCACGCACCCAGATTTCCGCGACATGGCTGACGTCGGTGAAGGCTTTGCCCGTCGCCGCATCCACACCCGGCAACGGCGTCT
The DNA here is from genome assembly GCF_037095675.1 of Pseudomonas sp. CCNWLW23. Classification (NCBI taxonomy): domain Bacteria; kingdom Pseudomonadati; phylum Pseudomonadota; class Gammaproteobacteria; order Pseudomonadales; family Pseudomonadaceae; genus Pseudomonas; species Pseudomonas sp. CCNWLW23. The sequence continues at coordinate 223,427 of NZ_JBAWKM010000002.1, forward strand.
GCGCGTAGTTGGCCAGTTGCGCGGTGTAATCAAGGTTTGAGGCCTTGAAGGCGGCGCGGATGTATTGGTCGTCGATGAAGCTGTTCAGGTCGAGCCCGCGATCGGCTTTCTTCAGCAGCTTCAGGGTATCGATGGCGGTACCGACGGCCTGGCGATATTCAGGCTTCCAGCTCAGGTCGCGGGTCTGCACGCCCAACGGGCCGTGGAACAGGTAGTTGACCTCGGCATCGACCCCGGTGACTTTGGCGATCAGTTCGCTGTACTTCTCCGGTTCGGTGGCGAGCAGTTGGTTGGCTTCGATGCTCGCACGCAGATAGGCGACGACGATTTCCGGATACTTTTTGGCGTAGGCCTGATCCACCAGTGCGCCATGGAAAGTCGGCGCGTTGGCCTGGGCGCCGTCGTAGATCTTGCGGGCGAAACCACGACTCGGGAACAGCTCGGCGAAGGGCACGAAATCGGCGTGAGCGTCGATCTTGCCGGCCTGCAATGCCGAGCCAGCGACTTCCGGTGGCTGGGCGATGATGTTGACATCCTTGAGCGGGTCCCAGCCCTGCTCTGCCACGGCGCGCAGCAACATGCCGTGAGCCGTCGAGGCGAATGGCACCGAAATGGTCTTGCCCTTGAGTTCGCTCAGGCTCTGCACCGACGAAGCGCTCGGCACGACGATGCCGTTGCCGCTGCCCTTGATGCTGCCCGACAGCACGCTGATGAACAGGCTGTGCTTGCCCGCCGTTTCGAACGCCACACCATTGAACGCACCGGGGAAATCGGCCATGGCGCCAAAGTCGAGTTTGCCGGCGACCATCTCGTTGGTCAGCGGCGCGCCACTGGTGAAGTTTTTCCACTGCACGTCGTACTTCGCGTCTTTGTAGGCTCCATCGTGGGGCAGGTATTTTTCCAGCAGACCGAGTTCACGGATCAACAGGCCGCCGGCGGCGCAGTTGATAGTGGTGTCCTGAGTGCCGATGGCGATGCGGATGGTTTCGGCCGAGGCCGACAAGGTGAATGAAGCCAGTACCAGACCGGCGAGTGCTGCACGCAACATGAGTGTTTCCCCTCGAATCATTGGTTTGAAGTTCGTCTCCGCCGCGATCAGGGCGCGGTGGGAAACGAGGGGTGTTTTGCATTCAGCGTCCGGGGTTCACCGGATGGCTATTGGATAATCACAATTGCAACGTGGGAGCGAGCCTGCTCGCGAAGGCGGCGGGTCAGTCACCATCATTGTTGAATGAACGATTGCTTTCGCGAGCAGGCTCGCTCCCACAATGGATTTGGGGTCAACGCAATAAATAGGGGATCTCGACTTTCACCGCCCCCGTCGGGCAATCCTTCTCGCACGGCATGCAGTACCAGCATTCATCGAACGCCATGTAGGCCTTTTGCGTGGCCGGGTTGATCGCCAGCAGATCCATCGGGCATACGTCGACGCACACCGTGCAGCCCTTTTCCGCGATGCATTTGTCCTCGTCGACGGTGACCGGGGCGTTGGAGCGGAAGAAGATTTCCTGAGCTTGGTAAGCCATGGTTCGGACTCTCTGAAAAATGATGTCTCAAGCGGCGAAAGCGCCGACGCGCAGGCGGTCGTAGGCCTGCATTTCCTCGGCGTCGAGCGGGATGATGTAAGGCTCGACGGCCTTCTTGAAACTGGTCATCTGGCCGTCCTCGCCCTTCTTCAGATGGCAGTGGCAGAACCAATCGGCGTCGTTGCGCTGCGGATGATCGACGCGATAGTGGTACAGGCCCCAGCGGCTTTCGGCGCGGAACAACGAAGCGCGGGCGGCCATTTCGGCGCAATCGCGGATCACGCTGGTTTCCATCGCTCGCATCAGTTCGTGAGCGTTGTTGGCTTTCATCTGCTCGAGATCGCGCTCGATGTCACTGAAGCGCTGCAGGCCGATCTGCATTTTTTTGGTTACTTTCGGCGGTTGCAGGTAGTCGTTGACGAAGCGCCGCAGCTTGTACTCGACCTGCGCCGGCGGCAGACCGTGTTCGCGATCGAGCGGCGCGTAGACCCGGGCCTGTTCCTTGGCGATCTGCTCGCTGTCCAGTGCGGAAAACTCGCGGCCGGCGGCAAACTCCGCGGCGTTGTACCCGGCGAACCAGCCGTAAGTGAACGCGCCAAGCATGTAATTGTGCGGCACCGCAGCCATGTCGCCGGCCGAGTACAAGCCCTTGACCGAAGTCTCGGCACGCTCGTTGACCCACACGCCTGACGCCGAATGGCCGCTGCAAAAACCGATTTCCGAAATGTGCATTTCGACCATCTGCGTGCGGTAGTCAGTGCCGCGATTGGCGTGGAACTGGCCACGGCTCGGACGCTCGTTGCTGTGCAGGATTTCCTCGATGTTCTGGATGGTTTCCTCGGCCAGGTGATCGAGTTTAAGGAACACCGGGCCGTTGCCGCTTTCCAGTTCCTGGTGAAATTCCCACATCATCTGCCCGCTCCAGTAGTCGCACTCGATGAAGCGTTCGCCCTTGTTGTTGGCGGTGTAGCCACCCAGCGGGCCGGTGACGTACGCGCAAGCCGGGCCGTTGTAATCCTTGATCAACGGGTTGATCTGGAAGCACTCGAGATTGGCCAATTCGGCGCCGGCGTGATAGGCCATCGCGTAGCCGTCGCCGGCATTGGTCGGGTTTTCGTAGGTGCCCATCAGATAGCCCGACGACGGCAGGCCGAGGCGCCCGGCCGCGCCGCAGGCGAGAATCACCGCTTTGGCCTTGATCACATGGAAGTCGGCGGTGCGGCAATCGAAGCCCATCACACCGTTGACCGCGCCCTCCTCGTCGGTCAGCAACCGCGTGCAGACCAGGCGATTGGTGATGCTTACCCGCGCGCGTTTCAACTGCCGATACAGGACTTTCTTGATGTCGTGCCCTTCCGGCATCGGCAGCACATAGGCGCCCATGTGGTGGACCTTTTTTACCGCGTAGTCACCGGTCTCGTCTTTCTCGAACTTCACGCCCCAGCGGTCGAGTTGTTCGATGGTTTCAAAACTGTGCGTCGCATAGGCGTAGACCGCCGCCTGATTGACGATGCCGTCATTGGCGATGGTGATTTCCTTGGTGTACTGCTCCGGTGTCGAGTGGCCGGGAATGATCGCGTTGTTCAGGCCATCCATGCCCATGCTGATCGCGCCGCTGCGCTTGACGTTGGCCTTGTCGACCAGCAAAACGCGCAAATCGCGGTTCTTCTCCTTGGCCTTGATCGCCGCCATTGGCCCGGCCGTACCGCCGCCAATCACGACGATGTCGTATTCCTGTTCTAGAACTTTGCGGGTCATGCCTGCTCCCCTTTTTGCCGGTCGATCCGCAGGCGGTACTGGAACGCATCGCCACGGTAATAAAGGTGTTCAAAGTCCAGCGGCTGGCCTTGGGCATCGTGGGTCAAGCGCTCGATGCGCATGATCGGCGAGCCCGCTTCGACGTTGAGCGCCTGGGTCAGGTCGCTGTCAGCCAGCACTGCGTCGATGGCCAGATCGGCGTGGCCGAGGGCGATGCCGCAGTCGTTTTCGAGGATCAGAAAGATGTCGCGGGTGACCAGATCCGCCTTCTCCAGCCTTTCGCCTACCGTTTTAGGCAGGTAGGTGATTTCCAGCGAGATAGGCTCGCGGTTGATCAGGCGCACGCGTTTGATCTGCGCGACGATCTCACCTTCGGCCACCTGCAGACGCTCGGCGACACGCTTGTCGGCCGGAATGAATTTGAAACTGCGCAGGCGGTTGATCACCTCGTAGCCGCGCCCGGTCATCGACTCGGCGAGGCCTTGCAGGCTGCTGACGTTCTGAAAGGTTTTCGGTTTGGCGACGAAGGTGCCCTTGCCATGGATCTTGAAGATCAGGCCTTCCTTTTGCAGATCACCGAGTGCCTGGCGCACGGTGATGCGGCTGACTTTGAACAGCGCACCGAGTTCGCTTTCGGAAGGCATCTGACTGTCTTGCGGGTATTCACCGTCGAGAATCCGCGCACGGAGCACGTCGCGCAGTTGGGTGTGCAGCGGAACGCTACTGAGGGAGAGAACGTTATCGGTCATCGCGGGATCACTTGTTATAACGAGTTATGACGTGATCTTAGAGAGGTTATGACGAGGTTGAGAAATATTGTTTGGGCATAACCTTAGATGCGCGTTGCGCCGGAAGACCTGTGGGAGCGAGCCTGCTCGCGAAAGCATTCTGTCAGTCAATACCTCCGTGACTGACACACCGCTTTCGCGAGCAGGCTCGCTCCCACAGGGGATCGTGAGCTATTCAGCGTTTGAGGATCTCGTCCATTACCCAATCGGTCTTGACGGCTTGCTCGGCCACGGCGGGATGCTGTGAATCACCCCGAATATGCGCATTCATCCCCAGCACGTGATGCCACTGAATATGCTCGTGATGAGCGATCTCCAGGCTGATCTGCTCATCGGCATCCAGCTGCACCGGATGCTCGTCAAACACCGAAAACCCGATGCGCCCTTTGCTGCCGATGATCTCGACCCGATCCTCGCGCCGGTCCGCAACAAAGTTCCAGCAGCCCATGCCCAGCGCTCCGGAAGCGAACCGCCACGTGGCGCTGACCGCATCTTCCGCCGCGTACAGACCCGCCTGACGCGCGGTGAAACCGGCGACCTCAACGATGTCGCCAAGCAGATACTGAAACAGGTCCAGGCCATGGCTGGCCAGGTCGGCAAAGTAGCCGCCGCCCGCCACCGCCGGGTCGGTGCGCCAATTATCGCGACCCTCAAGATCAGCCGGCGACGGCGCTTTGGTCAGTGTCCAGCTCAGATGGCGAACATCACCAATGCGCCCCTCCTCCAGCCATTGCCGCACCTGAGCGAAGCGCGGCAGCGAGCGGCGGTAATAGGAGACGAACAAGTGCAGACCGGCAGCGGCAAACGCTTGCTGCATCTCGCGGCTTTGCCCGGCGTTGAGTGCCATGGGCTTTTCCACGCAGCAATGCTTGCCGGCGGCGGCGACTTTAAGGCTGTAGGCGTGGTGGCTGTCGGGCGGTGTGGCGATGTACACCGCGTCCACTTCGGGATCGTTGATCAGCGCATCGACATCGGTATAGACGCGGCTGATGCCGTGGCGCGCGGCGTAGTCAGTCACCGCTTCGAGGCGTCGGCCCATCACTGCGACCAGTGCCGAACCGGGCGCCTTGTAGAAGGCCGGCCCGCTCTTGCGTTCAGCGACACTGCCGCAACCAATCATGCCCCAGCGCACCACGTTCATAGGCAGTCCTCAGCCGATGCGCAGCGCGCGCAGATCAAGGCGTCCGTCCTTGAGCGGCGGGCACCAGTAGTAGCCGCCGGTGATTGGCCGGCTGATCTGGTACAAGCCATCGGCAATACCGTCCTCCAGGCCGCTCATGCGCCGCAGCTGTGCTTCGAAAGCATCCAGCGAGAAACCGAAAGCGAGGAACATCAAACCGGCGCGATCGCCTTCGATCCACGGCATCGAGCGGCGCACGACGAACGCTTCCGGGGCGAAGCTCTCTTGCGCGGTGCGTTTGACGTGGGCGGAGATCGGCGCGTCGTCGATTTCTTCGTTATCGCTCAAGCGCCGTCCCATGATGTCGTCCTTGGCGCCGGCAGACAGGCGATGAAAACCCTTGAGGTCGTGCTGCCACTGCTGGATCGCAGCAAAGCTGCCACCGACCAGCCCGTCCGCGCCACTGCTCAGCAGCGCGGCGGCGACAGCGGCGTCATCGTGGGGGTTTTCCGTGCCGTCCTCATAACCGGTGAGGTCGTGGCCGTCCATGTGGCGGAAGGCTTCCTGCATCTCGACCAGACGCAAGGCCGGGGCCAGCGCGGCTTCGATAGCGTTGCAACGGTTGAGCAGTTCACCCCGGTCAACACCATGCAGCCAGATCCACAGGGCATGCTGGGTCGACGGGTTGTTCACGCCAACGCCGGTCAGCGCCGGGAAGCTGCGCAGGCCGGCGATTTCGACATTCAGCGCCTTGGTCAACGACTCACCAAAGCCAACCACCGCCGACTTGCCATCCACCAGCATCAGCAGGCTGTTGATCGCTTGCGGCAAGGCTTCAACCGACGCCAGGGCGAAAAACAGATGACGTGCTTGCGCAGGAACAGGGGTAGCGAGAATGCCCGGCTGGTAGTAACTCATGTGAACTCCTTGAAAAAGTGCGCGGAGTTTACCTGTAGCCGGATCGTTTGTGTGGGTGGCGAGAGCGTCGTCGTTCAGCGTTCAACGCCTTCGATCAACGCCTTCAAAGCCAGCGCATCGGCGGTGGCGGCACCGCTGGCGGTGTTGTCGAAGATGCACCAGATGTCTCTGCCGTCGGCCTTCGCGCGCCGCAGGTTCTGAGCAAGCTGTTGCAGATAGGCCGCTTCATAAGCGCTGTGATAAATCCGTGGCGAGCCGTGCAGGCGCCAATACTGCAGGCCTTGCCAGCCACCCGGTGCGGTGTCGGTGCTGATCCGCGAGGGATCGACCACCGCCTGGGCAATCTGCAAATCCACCAGCATTGCCTCAGCCTCAATCCACGATTCGTGTCGCGGCTCCAGCACTACCCTGCCCTTGAACCGCTCGCGCAGGGCATGAAAAAACGCCTCGGCCACCGGCGCATCGAAGGCAAGTTTTGGTGGCAGTTGCACCAGCAGGCAGCCGAGTCGATCAGCCAAGCCCTGGCATTGCCCGAGAAACTCATCGAGCGCGGCCGCGCTGTCCGCCAGCCGCTGTTCATGGGTGATGAGCTTCGGCACTTTCACGGCGAAGCGAAAGTCCGGCGCTACCGAGTCGGCCCAGCGCTCGTAGGTCTGACGCCGATGCGGGCGATAGAACGAGCTGTTGATTTCCACACAGTTGAAGCGCGCGGCGTAGCGTTGCAGGTGCGTGCCTTCGGCGGGGAATGCCGGCCAGTGCTCGCGCCCGAGACTCCAGCCGGCGCAACCGATGTAGATGGTTGACTCGTTCAAGCGCACACCGTCATTTCTTCCCGGGCAACACGGCGCCCAACACCTGCTTGGCGGTCTGCACGATCACCCCGGCTTCGTCCGGATCGCCCTTGAGCAGGGTCGTGGCGAATTTCTTCGCTTGCTCTAGCTTGATGTGCGGTGGCAGCGGCGGCACGTTCGGGTCGGTCTTGAACTCGATCAGCACCGGCACTTCCGAGGCGAGTGCCTGTTCCCACGCAGCGGCGACCTCTTCTTCACGATCAACGAAAATGCCCTTGAGGCCGATGGAAATCGCGAACAGATGATACGGCACGTCCGGGATGCTCTGCGACGCTTCGAACTTCGGATCGCCCTCCATCACCCGCTGCTCCCAGGTCACCTGGTTGAGGTCTTCATTGTTGAACACCGCGCAGATCCATTTCGGGCTCTGCCACTGGCGCCAGTATTTGGCGACAGTGATCAGCTCGGCCATGTTGTTCATCTGCATCGCGCCGTCGCCGACCAGGGCAATGACCGGGCGTTCCGGGTAAGCAAATTTCGCCGCGATCGCATAGGGCACCGCCGCGCCCATCGAGGCCAGGCCACCGGACAACGAGCATTTCATGCCGCGACGGATTTTCAGGTCACGGGCGAACCAGTTGGCGCAAGAGCCGGAGTCGCTGGTGATAATCGCCTGCTCGGGCAAACGCGGAGACAACTCGTAGACCACTCGTTGCGGGTTGACTGGATCGGCTTTGGCCATGGCGCGTTTTTCCAGGGTTTTCTCCCAGCTGCTGCGCCAGCCTTCGATCTTCTTGCGCCACTTGTTCGAGGTTTTCTGTTCCAGCAAGGGCAGCAACGCGGCAAGGGTTTCCGCTGAATCACCGACCAGATTGACCTCCATCGGATAACGCAGGCTGAGCATGTCCGGCTGCAAGTCGATCTGCACGCCGCGCGCCTGGCCTTCCTTGGGCAGAAACTCGGAATACGGGAAGCCCGAACCGATCATCAGCAAGGTGTCGCACTCGCTCATCAGCTTGTAGCTGGGCTCGGTGCCGAGCAGGCCGATGCTGCCGGTGACCCACTGCAGATCGTCTGGTAACGCTGCTTTGCCCAACAGCGCCTTGGCGACGCCCGCGCCGAGTTTTTCCGCCACGGCGATGACCAGGTCGGTCGCCTCCAGCGCACCGGCACCGACCAGAATCGCGACTTTCTCGCCACTGTTCAGTACCTCGGCGGCGCGTTGCAGATCGGCGGCATAAGGAACGACTTTCGGCTTGCTGTAGCCGACGCCGGAATGCGCGGTGCCATGGGCGCGCGCCGGTTGTTCGTAAGGCAGATCCTGCAAGTCATTGGGCAGAATCAGCGCGGTGACGCGGCGCTCGCCGACCGCAGTGCGCACCGCGCGATCAAGCAGATGGCGCACTTGCGATGGCGCCGAAGCCTGCTGCACAAACGCACCGGCGACATCCTTGAACATCGACACCAGATCCAGCTCCTGCTGGTAGTGACTGCCCAGCGCCGTACGCGCCTGCTGACCGACAATGGCCAGCACCGGCATGTGATCCATGCGCGCGTCGTAGAGGCCGGTGATCAGGTGCGAGGCGCCGGGACCCGAGGTGGCGATGCACACGCCCAGCTCGCCGGTGAACTTGGCGTGGGCCGAGGCCATGAACGCAGCCATTTCCTCGTGCCGTGCCTGAACGAATTCGATCTTGCCTTTGGCCCGGCTCATGGCGCCGAACACGCCGTTGATGCCATCCCCCGGATAGCCAAAAATCCGCGTCACGCCCCATTCGCTGAGCCGCTCAACCAGAAAATCACCAACTGTCATCGTCATCTTGACCCTCGCCATTTACCGCTGCATGGACATGTAAGGGTCTGGACAGCCCGGTGCGCGATGAAGTTTCGCTGGATTGCACGGGCATGGGCTCAGGCACCTTGTTTGCGCGGCAATGATTTTTTGAGGCGTGCGCCCTGCTCTGTGGTCGATTGAGAAATGATCAAAGGAGGATGGGCCATGACTGAAGTACAAACCCTGCTGCTTCAACGCAATGACTGGGTGCCGAACAATCCGCGTCTGCCAGTGCTGATCTACCGCAGCGCGATTGCCGTTGAAGGCGACGATCCGGCGGCACGCTTCGAGCAAACGTTCGGTGCCAATGGCTGGCCGGCGCAGTGGCGCTACGGCATTTATGACTATCACCACTATCACACTGAAGGCCACGAAGTGCTTGGCGTGGCGGCCGGTCAGGCGCGGTTGATGTTGGGCGGGCCTGACGGGCAAGCCGTCGACGTCAGCGCCGGTGATGTACTGTTGCTGCCGGCGGGGACCGGGCACTGCAATCTGGGATCGAGTGAGGATTTTCTGGTGGTGGGTGCTTATCCGCCGGGGCAGCAGGCGGATATTTGCCGGGCCGCGCCAAGTGGTGCGCAGTTGGCGCGGATCGAGGGGCTGGCGTTTCCTGAGACAGATCCGGTGCAGGGACTCGGGGGTGCGGTTGGGCGGTATTGGAGCCGTTAGGCGCGGCGACACTGCCGACGCTTTCGCGAGCAGGCTCGCTCCCACAATGAATACGGGTGAACCCTGTTTCTCTGTCCAATACATACCCCTGTGGGAGCGAGCCTGCTCGCGAAGGCGGCAGATCGGTTTGCATCATTCAATATGAATAACCGCACTCACCGCTGGCACCCGCCGGAAATTTTCCCTACGGTGTCTACCTGTTCTCTCCCAGCATCGACGAGGTCCGTTTCATGAGCAATGCGTCTTACGTTCCGCCCAAGGTCTGGAAACACGAAGCCCCTTCCGGCGGCCACTTCGCCAGCATCAACCGGCCGATCGCCGGGCCGACCCACGATAAGGAACTGCCGGTCGGCAAGCATCCGCTGCAACTGTATTCGCTGGCCACGCCCAACGGTGTGAAAGTCACCATCATGCTCGAAGAGCTGCTCGCACTCGGCCACAGCGAGGCCGAATACGACGCGTGGCTGATCCGCATTGGCGAGGGCGATCAGTTCTCCAGCGGTTTTGTCGAGGTCAACCCGAATTCGAAAATCCCGGCGCTGCTGGATTGCAGCGTCGAGCCGCCGATCCGGGTGTTCGAGTCCGGTTCGATCCTGCTGTATCTGGCGGAAAAGTTCGGCGCCTTGCTGCCCAAGGATCCGGCCGGTCGTACCGAAACCCTCAACTGGCTGTTCTGGCAAATGGGCTCGGCGCCGTATCTGGGCGGCGGCTTCGGGCACTTCTACGCGTATGCGCCGGAGAAGCTCGAATATCCGATCAACCGCTTCACCATGGAAGCCAAACGGCAACTGGATGTGCTCAACCGCCGTCTCGCCGACAACACCTATCTGGCCGGCGACGATTACACCATCGCCGACATCGCCGTGTGGCCCTGGTACGGGCAACTGGTGCGCAACAACGTTTACTCGGCGGCGGAATTTCTCGCGGCGCATGAATACACCCATGTGCAGCGCTGGGCCGAAGCAATCGCCAAGCGGCCAGCGGTCATGCGTGGGCAGCGAGTGAATCGCACCTGGGGTGATGAAGACAGTCAGGTGCCGGAGCGGCATGAGGCGAAGGATCTGGACTGATTTCAAAAAAACCGCATAACCCTGTGGGAGCGAGCCTGCTCGCGAAAGCGGAGTATCAGACAACGCATCTGTTGAATGACACACCGCCTTCGCGAGCAGGCTCGCTCCCACATTTGCGTCCGAAGGCCATCGAATCCAATTGTGAAAAAATCATTAACTAACTGACTCGTACGGGTTTATTCCCCCGGAAACTTCCGACATACTAATGCGAATAATTCTTACATGCACTCGCATTAGTTTCGTTTGGGTAAATCTTGGGGAAGCAGATAGATGTCGTTTCACACCATTCACCGCCGCTCGAACCTTTCACCTAACCTCCTCGCAATCGCCATCGGCATGGCCAGCATCGCTCCTGCGTTGGCTGAAGAAACCGCAGCCACTGCGCCCACCAATGGCCCGCTGGAACTGCAAGCGACCGAAATCGGCGCTACGCAGATGAGCAGCACCACCGAAGACACGCAGTCCTACACCACCGGCCCGATGCAGACCGCGACCAAGCTGTCGCTGACCATGCGCGAAACGCCGCAGGCGGTGACGGTGATCACTCGCCAGCGCATGGACGACCAGAACATGACCAGCGTCAACGACGTGGTGCGTGGCACGCCGGGGCTGTTCCTCAGCGAGGCCAGCGGCCCGGGCCGGCAGACTTACAAGGCGCGCGGTTTCGACATCGACAACATCATGTACGACGGCCTGCCCAGCTCGTATTCGCCGTTCACTTTGGCCGTGCAACCGAACCTGGCGATGTTCGACCGAGTGGAAATCGTACGTGGCGCAACCGGCCTGGTCACCGGTGCCGGCAACCCGTCGGCGGCGATCAACATGGTGCGCAAACGCCCGACCGCTGATCAGCGCGTGACCCTCACCGGCGCCGCCGGCAGCTGGGATGACTACCGTGGCGAAGTCGACGCCTCCAGCCCGCTGAACGACAGCGGCACCCTGCGTGGCCGGGTGGTGACGTCGTATCAGGGCGCCGACAGTTTTCGCGACAAGGAAGAAAACGATCACGGCCTGTTCTACGCCATCGGTGAAGCCGACCTGAGCGACAGCACCACGGCGACCCTCGGTTTCTCCCGGCAGAACGATCAGACCAACTATTTCTGGGGCGGCCTGCCGATCGGCGAAGACGGCCACCACCTCGACCTGCCCCGCTCCACTTACCCGGGCACCGACTGGGAAAACCGCAAGCTGCAAGTCGACACCGTATTCGGTGAAGTCGAACACCGTTTCGACAACGACTGGAAACTGCACCTCGGCGGTTCCACTTCGACAACCGAAGGCGAATTCTCCGGCACGTATTTGTCGCGCTACGACGGCCCGCTGGAAACCACCGCCTACCAATCGCACCACACCGACAAGCAACGCGCCTTCGATGGTTTCGCCAGCGGCCCGTTCGAAGCGTTCGGCCGTACCCACGAACTGGTAGTCGGCGCCAGCAATCGGGTGTACGACGCCACCACCAAGGAATACGCGCCCTACGACACCGGCCTGCCGATCGCCGCGCCAAAACCTGACTTCGTGCGTAGCGGCAAATCGCGCAACGTCACCACTCAGGACGCGGTTTACCTGACCACGCGCTTGAGCCTGGCCGACCCGCTGACGTTGATCCTCGGCAGTCGTCTGGACTGGTATGACTACGACGATCGCAGCGCCGACGGCGACTTCAAAGTCACCCGCAACCTGACCCGTTACGCCGGCCTGATCTACAAACTCGATGACCATCACTCGGTCTACGCCAGCTACACCGACATCTTCACCCCGCAAACCCAGAAGGACCTCGGCGGCAAAGTGCTTGAGCCGATCGTCGGTGAAAACTACGAAGTCGGTATCAAGGGCGAATATTTCGACGGCGCGCTGAACGGCAGCGTGGCGGTGTTCCAGATGGACCAGACCAACCGCGCCACCCAGGCGGCGACCCAGCTCGGCTGCCCGGAACTGACCTGCTACGAAACCTCTGGCAAGGTTCGCGCCCAAGGCGTGGACATGGAACTGCAAGGTGCACTGACCGAGCAATGGCAAGTCGGCGCCGGCTACACCTACACCCGCGCCCACTACATCAAGGACGAAAACCCGGCCAACAATAACCAGAAATTCGACACCGACATGCCCGAGCACCTGTTCAAGGTCTCCACCGTGTATCGCTTCAAAGGCCCGCTGGAAAAACTGCGCGTGGGCGGCAACGTCTACTGGCAGAGCCGCATGTACAACGACATCGCTCTGGCCAACGGCGGCAGCTATCGCCTCGAACAGGGCGGCTACGCGGTCACCGACCTGATGGCCGGTTACGAGGTCAACAAGCACCTCGACCTGCAGGTCAACGCCAACAACATCTTTGACCGCAAGTACTATTCCTCGATCGGCACCGACGTGACCTGGGGCTCGACCGATAACTACGGCACCCCGCGCAGCTACATGATGACGGCCAAGTACAAGTTCTGAGGCGATAGCGCTCAGCAAGCACCACACAGGGCGCCGGGAGTTTTCCCGGTGCCCTTTTTTGCAGGTTCATTAGGCAAGGCCGGCAATTACCGATAGTCTCTGGCGACACTTTCGCGAAGCACCGGCCATGCCCCAGACAGATTTCTCCTCCGACCTCCAGGCCATCGGCAGCATTGACGCTGTGCCGGTGATCCTGAGCATGGTCAAGCACATCACCGGTATGCGCTTCGCCGCCGTAGCGCGGGTCACCGAGAGCAAGTGGATCGCCTGCGCCGTGGATGATTCGATTGACTTCGGCCTGTTGCCCGGCGGCGAACTGGTGCTGGAATCGACGATTTGTCATGAGATCCGTCAGCACCATCAGCCGGTGATCTTCGGCCATGCCAGCCAGCACCCGCTGTTCTCCACGCACCACACGCCGAAAACCTACGGTCTGGAAAGCTACATCTCCATTCCGATCATCAAGGCCGATGGCGATTTCTTCGGCACGCTGTGCGCCATTGATTCGGTGCCGGCGAACCTTGACGACCCGGCCATCGAAAAGACCCTCACCCTCTTCGCCCAACTGATTGCGATGAGCCTGGATACCCAAGGCCATTTGCACGCGACCAAAACCGCGCTGGCCGATGCCAACGAAATGGGCCGTCTGCGCGAGCAGTTCATCGCCGTTCTGGGCCATGACTTGCGCACGCCACTCAGTGCCATCCGCATGAGTGCCGATCTGCTGGACAGCAAAGTCGAGGACAAGCGCTCGCGCACGCTGCTGTCGGCGATTCGCACCAGCTCGGTGCGCATGGGCGTGCTGATCGAAAACATCCTCGACTTCGCTCGGGGTCGGCTCGGCAGTGGCATCCCGGTACAGCGCAAACTGGTCGATGACTTGCAGCAAACGCTGCGCCAGACCCTGGAAGAAATCCAGGTGGCCTACCCGCAGGCGAAGTTTATCGATTCGCTGGAGGTGCCGGCCGGGGTCTATTGCGACCCGCTGCGGATCAGCCAGTTGTTGTCGAATCTGCTGGGCAACGCCGTGACCCACGGCTCCACCGCCGAACCGATCGTGCTCAAAGCCTTTGCCGAGGGCGACGAAATCGTTATTTCGTTGACCAATCAGGGCACGCCGATCCCGCCTGCGCTGATGCCGCTGCTGTTCGAACCGTTTTCCCGTTCCGAAGCAGGCCAGCGTCATGAAGGGTTGGGACTGGGCTTGTACATCGCCGGGCAGATTGCCAATGCGCACAACGGCACCTTGAGCGTGACATCCGACCGTGAAACGGGCACCTGTTTTGTCGCGCGCTTCCCTGCCCGCTTCAAGTGGGTCTGAGCGCCGCTCTAAGTATTCAGTGGCGTCTGCGGCGTGTCCGGGTTGAGCTGGCGGCGGCGGAACTGCCCCGGTGGCTGGCCATGAATCTGGCGAAACCGCCGGGAGAAATAGGCCTCATCGGCGAACCCGCACAACCGCGCCACCTCGCCCACCGAGCGCGTGCTGTTGAGGAGGAAGTTGCGCGCCGCGTGCATGCGCCGCTCCAGCACCAGCTCGGTGAAGGTCTTGCCGATCTCTTTGCGCAGCCAGTGCGTCAGGTAGGTCGGTGACAGATATGTCGCAGCGGCGACTTTGATCAGGTTGAGATCAGGATCGGCGATGTTCTTCCGCAAATACTCGAACATGCGGCTCAAGGCGTCGCGACGACTGTTCTCGGCAGCATTCTCTTCCGCCAGACGCTTGAGCGGCTCGGCGTAGAGAAAACACACGCTACCGATCATCTGCAGCAACAAGCCCTTGAGCATTTCCCGCGTGCCGAACTGACGGTTCTCATCGAGTGCGCGCATCTGTTCGATCAGGCCGCAGACCTGAGCGAAATCCTCATCGCCCAAAATGAAATCCAGATGTTCCTGAAAGCGGAACGGCGACAGCTCCGGCGCGAGCAGGATTGACACCTCTTCCAGATCCATCGGGTCGCATTGCAGATGCGGCAAGAGAAACGTCTGGGAAAAATTGATGACGATGAAATTGCTGTCTGCGGGATGCGGAATCACATGCACGCGGTGCGGCAGGATGAACGCCAGGGTGTTGCGCGGGAATGGCCGCTGGACGCTGCCGATGTGCTGCACGGTGTCGCCACCGAGATTGATCTGAATCTGGAAGTACTCGTGCCGGTGAGGCGCGGTTTCGGCGCGCCGACCCTTTTTGTCGCGAATGTAGAAATCGGTCAATTCGCTGCGTTGCTGCATGACGTAAGTCGGGATACGGCTGGGTGAAGACATGGGCAGAAGGTCCTCCGGGCAGTGAGGTGGCGCCTGTCATCTTGCAGGGTTGGGAGGTGGGCGGCAATGAGTCATACGATGACGTTGTTTTTTTTGAAAGAAGCCTCGCGATGAGCCTGTCCAAAAACCGCATTACTACAAAAATCAAGATAGTCGTTATTTTTCAGTATCTTGGGATATGATCCTGATCTTTATTCTCAAGACAAATCGTATTTATCTTTTTGGACACGTTCGCCAAACCCACTTTTTTCAAGAAAAAACGTTCTAACCCATCGGTTGATTTAGAACCGTTGTACGACCACTGTAATGACCAACGCAGCCCAACCTCTTTCAAAAACAATCAAAGGTGCGCACGTCATGATCCTGCTATTTCCCCTCGCCGCCCCGCCCGACCTCCCCTTGAAATCAATTGCACAAAGACGTTCCTGAACGTCTGAAAGCCGCGCTGCAACCCGTTCGATTGCCTTGCCCCACACGTTGCGGGCAACGGCATCGGCTGCTTGAAAAATCTCGATTCTTCTAACAATAACGAGGTCTCCGCATGTCCAACTCCCATTCTTCCAGTGCCACGGTGCCGCCGGTGATAGCCGGTGCACGCGATGCCGCTTCGGCGCAGCGTCTGCCTACCCGGCGGCGCTGGTTCATGCTGTCTTTGCTGCTGATCGCGACGATCATCAATTACATCGACCGGGTGAACATCTCGATCGCCGCGCCGTTCATGGCCAAGGACCTGGGCCTGGACAAGATCGAGATGGGCCTGATTTTTTCCGCGTTCGCCTGGACCTATGCCTTGGCGCTGGTGCCGGCCGGCTTCATTGCCGACCGGTTTGGCTCGCGCTTCACCTATGGCGTTTCGCTGATCAGTTGGTCGACCGTCACCGTCTGCCAGGGCTTCGCCACAGGATTTGCCTCGCTGTTCGGCCTGCGCCTGGCGGTCGGCGCCATGGAAGCCCCGGCGTTTCCGGCCAACAGTCGCGCCGTGACAGTGTGGTTCCCGGCGCGGGAACGCGGGATGGCCAGCAGCATTTACGTGTGCGGTCAGTACCTCGGCACGGCGCTGTTCACCGGCGCGCTGCTGTGGCTGGCGACCACTTTTGACTGGCGCCACGTGTTCTACAGCACCGGCGCACTCGGCATCGTCTTCGGTGTGCTGTGGCTGTACCTGTATCGCGATCCGCTGAACTGCAAGAAAGTCAGCCAGGAAGAATTGAAGTACATCGAAACCGGCGGCGGTCTGGTCAAGAGCAGCCAGGAGCGCACGCGTTTCAACTGGCGGCAGATCGCCGAGCTGTTCAGCTACCGGCAGATCTGGGCGATCTGCATCGGCAAATTCGCCAGCACCTCGGCGCTGTACTTCTTCCTCACCTGGTTCCCGACCTACCTGATCGAAGAACGTAAACTGACCATGATCAAGGCCGGGATCTTCGCCGTGCTGCCCTTCGTCGGTGCCACGGTGGGGATTCTGCTGGCCGGCATCGTTTCCGACCTGCTGATCCGTCGCGGCTACTCGATGTCGTTTGCGCGCAAGTTGCCGCTGGTGGTCGGTTCGATGCTGGGCATGTCGATCGTGCTGGTGAATTTCACCGACTCCAACCTGATCTGCATCGCCGTGCTGACCATCGCGTTCTTCGCCCAAGGCATCGCGTCCTCGTCGTGGGCGGCGGTGTCGGAAGTCGCGCCGAAAGAGCTGATCGGCCTCACCGGCGGCATTACCAGCCTGGCGGCGAACATCGGCGGCATCGTCACGCCGATCGTGATCGGCGCCATCGTCCACGCCACCGGCACCTTCGCCTATGCCTTCTGGTTTATCGGCGGCGTGGCGCTGATCGGCACCCTCTCCTATTCGTTACTGCTCGGGCGCCTGTATCGCATCGAGCTGAAGGTGCGCTGAGGCGAAATACCCGGATTTGTCCAACGGCAGGCGGCTTTCGTCCAACTTCACCGACGCCAGCCGCCGTACGCTGCCCTTTCAAACAGGATGACCCGCAGGATGAACATGACTGAATACGTCTTTACCCCGGATCTGCCCGTGACTTTGCCGGTACTCGGCACCGAGCAGCGCTTCCCCGTTGGCCGGGTGTTCTGTGTCGGCCGCAACTACCCATGGCCGGACACTCAAGGCCAGTCGCGCCAGCCGCCAGTGTTTTTCATGAAACCGGCAAGCTGCGTGGTCGACGCCGTCGGCGACATCGCCTTCCCCTCAGTGTGCGAGGACTTCGTTCACGAAATCGAACTGGTCGTCGCCATCGGTGAAGGCGGCGCCAATATCCCCGAGGATCAAGCGCTCGCCTACGTCTGGGGCTACGCCGCCGGCCTCGACCTGACCCGCCGCGATGTGCAACGCGCAGCCAAGAGCAACGGCTTGCCGTGGGAAGGCGCCAAGGTGTTCGACGGCGCCGCGCCGATGACTGCCGTCGTCCCGGTGAGCCGCAGCGGCCATCCCGAGGGCGAGTTGTGGCTGAACGTCAACGGCGAAGAACGCCAGCGCGACAACCTCGACAGCCAGATCTGGTCGGTCAGTGAAGTAATCGCGCGCATCTCGCAATCCGTGGCCCTGCGCGCCGGCGACCTGATCATGACCGGCAGCCCCGCCGGCGTTGACAGCCTGCAACCGGGCGATGTGATCAACGCTGGCATAGACGGCATCGGCCACCTGGAAATGCGCGTCGGCCCACGGCCCTGATTCCAGCGGATTGAGAAAAAGGAGAACAACACTATGACGACCTCTTTGAAAGTCGCGCTGGTCACCGGCGCCGGCAGTGGCATCGGCCGCGCCGTGGCGCTGGGCCTGATGGCCGATGGTTTCACCCTGGTGCTCGCCGGACGCCGGCCCGAGCCCTTGCAAGCGCTGGTCGAACTGGCGCAGAGCCAGGGTCACCCAGCGCTGGCGGTACCCACCGACGTGCGCGATCCGGCCAGTGTCGACGTGCTGTTCGCGACCATTGCCGAGGTCTACGGCCGCCTCGATGTGGTCTTCAACAACGCCGGCGTCAACGCCCCCGCCGTGCCGCTGGATGAACTGACCTTTGAGCAATGGCGCAACGTGATCGACACCAACCTAAACGGTGTCTTTCTCTGCGCTCGCGGCGCGTTCGGGCTGATGCGCAAACAACAGCCGCAGGGCGGACGCATCATCAACAACGGTTCGATTTCCGCACACACACCGCGCCCGTTCAGCAGCGCCTACACCGCGAGCAAACATGCGGTGCTCGGCCTGACCAAGTCCCTGGCGCTGGATGGCCGCGAATTCAACATCGCCTGTAGCCAGATCGACATCGGCAATGCCCTGACAGAAATGTCGGTGCGCATGACCAAAGGCGTACGCCAGGCCAACGGCAGCATCGCCGTCGAGCCGATGGTCGACGTCAAACACGTCGCCGATGCGGTGCGCTACATCGCCGGCCTGCCGCTGTCGGCCAACGTCCTGAACATGACCGTCATGGCCAGCGCCATGCCGTTTGCCGGCCGCGGTTGAGCCGGCCTTTTTATTGCGTAACGAGGTAGCCATGAAGCCAGAAATCCTGCAACTGAGCCCGATCCTGATCCCGGAAATCAACGCGCGTCTGGACGAACTGTTCACCGTACGCCGCTACTACCAGCAAGCGGACAAACCCGCCTACATAAACGAACACGGGGCCAACATCCGTGGCGTGATCACCGGCGGCCACACCGGCATCAGCCAGGCGCTGATGGCGCAACTGCCGAACCTGGAAGTCGTCGCGGTCAACGGCGTCGGCACCGATGCCGTCGATCTGGCCTACGCCCGCGATCGCGGCATCCGCGTCACCGCCACCATCGGCGCCCTCACCGAAGACGTCGCCGACCTCGCCATCGGCCTGCTCATCTCGGTCTGTCGCGGCCTGTGCACCAGCGACCGCTACGTGCGCTCCGGCCAATGGCCACAAAGCCCGACCCCACTCGCCCCGCTGCCCTTGGCCCGACAAGTCTCCGGCATGCGCATCGGCATCGTCGGCATGGGCCGCGTCGGCCGCGCCATCGCCACCCGCGCCGCCGCCTTCGGCTGCCCGATCAGCTACACCGACCTGCAACCGATGAGCGACGTCCCCCACACCTTCGTCGCCGACCTCAAACAACTGGCCCGCGACAGCGACGCCCTGATCCTCGCCGCCGCGGCGGACAAGGGCGAAGCGATCATCGACGCGCCAGTGCTGCAAGCGCTGGGCAAGGACGGTTATCTGATTAACGTCGCCCGGGGCAAACTGGTGAACGAGGCGGATCTGGTGGCCGCGCTTTCGGCTGGGGAAATCGCCGGGGCTGGGCTGGATGTATTCGTTGATGAACCGAATGTGCCTGAAGCGTTGTTTGCTAATGAACAAGTGGTTCTGCAACCGCATCGGGCCAGCGCAACATTGCAGACACGCACGCGGATGGGGGAAATGGTGGTGGCGAGTCTGGTTGATACGTTTGCGGGGAAGGTGCCGGTTGGGTGTGTGACCGGGTGAACGGGTTCCGGAGCGCTGTTCGTGATCGCGGCACACACCGCCTTCGCGAGCAGGCTCGCTCCCACAGGTTTGATTGCGTACATTCAGTGAGAAATGGGGCGTCTGTCAGGCCGCCTTCGCTGGCAAGCCAGCTCCCACAGGTTTTTGTGGCGTAGACAGGAACTGGTCAACACCCAACGTCCAATGCAGGCTTGCTCTCAACAGAAAAGCAAAAGCGAAGGCCAGATCAAAAGATCGCAGCCTTCGGCAGCTCCAGTTGGATCGCGTTCCGCTCAAGAACAGGTCGGCTGTCAGGCCGCCTTCGCGAGCAGGCTCGCTCCCACAGAAAAGCAAAAGCAGACCCCATCGCTTTTCACCACTCAATACAATGAGCGCAAGCTCGAGTAGCTTTTGATCCTGGAGCCCGTCGGCAGGCTGAGTGGAGGGATTGATCCGGGGGTGGGAGCGCAGCGACCGTCTGGCGCAGCCAGACACAGCGGAAGGAGGTGCAGCGAAGCAAACCGTAGCCGCTGCGCCCGGATCGATTCCGGAGCGAAGGAACCCCGAGCTCCAGCGAGCGGGCCGAACGTCAGGGCGAAGCCTTTTTGGGTACTTTTTCGGCGTCTGGAAAAAGTGCCTCGCCGTAAGGGCGAAACCGCCAGCCGCAACACCACCAAAAAAGGATATACACCCAAAAACCCAAAGCATGGTCGGCCCAAAGGCCGCCAAATCCCCAAAAAAAACCCCACAACCGAAAACCAGTGTGGGGCGAAAAAATTGGTTGGTTGCGGCCAACCAAAGGAGCTCTGTCAAAACCATTCAAGCGCTCAGATCAAATACACTCCTGAGCCGCCCGCTCAAAACTCGAAGGCAACAAATTCGACGCCAGCAAATGCCGCTCATAAATGAACACCTTGCCGCCCTTCCCCGCCTTGTACGCCTCCAGCACGTTATCCGCCGACACCTTGCTCGGCACCACAATTCGATAACTGCGCTGACTCTGCGAAACCGTCGGATTCAAGGCACTGCCCTGCAATTTCGGCACCACGCAATCGGCGTACTGCGCCGGCGTCTTGCTGGTCTGCAAGGTCAGGGTCGGATCGTTCGGCGCCGAAGCGCAACCGGCGAGCAACAGGGAAACAAAAGCCATGGCTGGCACGAATAAAGGACGCATGGAGTAAATCCTGAAAATAAAGGTTCGGTTCAACCGGCAACGGTTCGACTTCACGGCGCCGCCGTTGCCATTTACGTTTTAAGAATCAGCTCGACGCCACCAGGGCCTTGAGCGACACATCGAATTGCTTCAGCGCATTGAGTTGCAGGTCACGCTGCTGATTGATCTGCGCGGCGATCTGCGGCGCCGCCTGGTTGTGCACCCAGACCGAAGGCAACTCTTGCTCGATCGCTCCCTCGGCCTTGCCGATGTACTGCAGATCGGCGTCGTAGAACCGTGCGGAAAAACGCGCCTCGACCAAACTGTTGCGCTGAGTCAGCAAGCGGTTGAACGTGTCGAGCTTGACCACCACGTCCGGATGGGCCTGAACCAGCGCATCGAGGTTGTCATAGACGGTCACCGAGACGAACTGCTGTTGCAGCGAACTCACCAGCCAGTCGAGGGCCAGTTCCGGGTCGGAGCTGCCGACAAAGGCGTCGCGGATTCGCGAGTCCGGTGCGTCTTTCGCACCGTTCAGCGCCATGTCGTGGTAGCGCTCCAGGTATTGCAGGTTCTGCAACGTGTTTTCGCTCAACAACACACCCACGGTCTGCGTGTGCTGCAACGCCGAGGCGCTGGCGGCGATGGGTTGCAGGTGACACGACCGGGCGTCGTCTGCGTAAGCCGGTGCAGTAACCACCCCGCCCATCAGCAGGGCGATCATTGCCAGTCGAGTCAGAATGTTCATCGCGCAATTTCCTTGAGCTGCGTCTTCGATGGAGGCGATTTTCCGCCGATCGCCGGCAAAGCAGAACTTGCGTTTCTTGATGGTCACTATTACTTCCAGCAATAGTTGCGCGTCGCGCAGACTGATGCACACTGAGCACATTCAAGAAAAATGATGAGGGTCTCGCCTTGAGAACGTTTGATCTGATCCGTGACGCCGTGCTGCCCGAATATCGCGATCGCGTAGCCGAATACCTGATGCAGTACGAAAGCGTCCTGCTGGACAAAAACGCCCGCGATGCACAATTGATCCGCGACACTGCCCAGCAACTGCGCGGTTATCTGCGCGGGCTCAACACCACGCGGGTGCTGGGCATGGCCTATTGGGAAGAGCTCGATCGCCGCGTGGTAGACACCTGGCTAAGCCCGCAAGAGTGACCGCTGGAGCGCCAGTGGTCTGCCCGGCAACGCGCCCCCTGCGAAAAACCTGACCAAACGCTTACAATCGCAGGCCTATTGCCATACAGACAGGCCTGCCCGGAAATGCCGCTCGACCCGCCAACGATGCTGACCATCACGATCGCCCTCGCAGCCGCTGCCGCGCTGTACCTGGCGGTCGAGTGGCGCAGCATCCGTGAGCCTTCGCTACTGTTCTGGAGCGCCGGTTTCGCCACCATCACCATCGGTTCCACCCTCGCTCTGCTGCGCAGCAGCGGTTTTCTGCTGCTGGGCATCTGGTTCGCCAACGGCCTGCTGGTGACCGCGCACTTCTTCTTCCTCCTCGGCGTGGCGCGCTTCACCCAGACCCGACTGTCGCCGGCGTGGTACCTGATTTTCGCGACGTGGCTGATCATGTTGATGTTGCCGGACGGCCCGCTGTGGTCCAAGGCCATGCTGGTGGCCAACTCGCTGCTGGTGGCGATCCCGACACTCAAGGCCAGTTCGCTGCTGCGCCCGCACGGCAAGTCGTTGAGCGTTGGCGCGGTGCAATTGCGCTATGTGCTGCTCGGCCACGGCATCTTTTATGTGGCCAAGGCCCTGACCGTGGTGATCCCCGGCACGCTGATCGATCTGGCGGCGTTTCGTGGCGAGATCATTCAGATCTCGCTGGTCGAAGGCGCGATGGCGATCATGTTGATCGCCCTGTCGATGACCGGCACTGAGCGTTATCGCCGGGAAAAGCAGATCGCCCGCCTCGCCGAGCGCGATCCACTCACGGCCCTCTACAACCGCCGCGCCCTGGAAAAACGCACGCCACGCCTGTTGGCCGGTGTCTCCGCGCAAAGACCGGGTGCGTTGCTGTTGATCGATATCGACAACTTCAAACTGGTCAACGACCAGTACGGGCATATCGCCGGTGATCGCTTGCTGATTGCTCTGAGCGAGATGATCCGCGCCCAGCTGCCGCCCCATGCGCTGACGGCGCGGCTGGGTGGCGATGAGTTTCTGATGTTGCTCAACAACGCCTCAGCCGAAGCTATCCTTGAATTGGGCAATGCCTTGCGCGAACAGTTTCTGGCCTTGGCGTCGCACACCTATCCCACGTCCGCTGCGGTGACTTTGAGCATCGGCGCCACCCTGTTCGACAAACCGCCGGCCAGTCTGGCGGCGCTGATCGAACTTGGCGACGCCGCGCTCTACGAGTCCAAACGCGGCGGCCGCAACCGCTTGCGCCTGTCCGGCCTCGCCACTCCAGGATGACCCCAGCCATGTCCAGCCACGCCACCCCGCTGCAAGACCTCGCCGCCCCCGAAGGCGTTTGTTACGGCTGCGGCGGCCGCAATCCGCAAGGCCTGCACGTGAAAAGTCGTTGGGATGAGGACGGCAGCCACGTCATCGCCGAGCATCTGCCCGACGCTCAATATTGCGGCTGGCCGGATCTGGTTTACGGCGGGCTGATTGCCATGCTCGTCGACTGTCACTCCAACTGGACCGCCATGGCCTGGCACTACCGCGCAGAAAACCGCGAAGCCGGCAGCCTGCCGCGCATCGACTGCGTCACCGGTAACCTCGGGATCAAGTTCATCAAGCCAACGCCGATGGGCGTACCGCTGCTCTTGCGCGCACGGGTCGAAGGTGAAGTCGGGCGCAAGACCCGGGTGATTTGCGAGGTGTATGCAGGGGAAGTGCTCACGGCAGTGGGTGATTCGGTATTTGTGCGGGTGGATACGGGGCAGTTGGCGGATGCAGCGCATGGCCGCGAAAGCCAAAGTCCCTCACCCTAGCCCTCTCCCAAAGGGAGAGGGAACTGACCGCAGTGTCTGGTGGAAATAGGCCGACCTGGGAAACCGAGTCGAACACAAATTCTGAAAAGCTTGAAAATCGGCTCCCTCTCCCTCGGGAGAGGGCTGGGGTGAGGGGCTGCGGTTCAAGCCACGCAGCCACACTCAAGCCGAAAGCGAAACGTTCGTAGCCAGCTCTTCAGCGCGACAACGCCGCCACACCAGCGCGCGCCGCGTGCAGCTTTTTATAGCTCTCGATCAAGCGCAAATGCCGATCCAGCCCTTCCAGCTTCATGCTCGTCGGTGTCAGGCCATAGAACCGCACACTGCCATTCACCGAACCAATCGCCGCATCCATACGCTCGTCACCAAACATCCGACGGAAGTTGGCCTCGTAGTCTTCCAACTCGAGATCCTCGTCCAGCTCCATCTCCAGCACCACATTCACAGCCTGATAGAACAAGCCGCGCTCAACAGTGTTGTCGTTGTATTGCAGGAATGCCTCAACCAGATCCTTGGCCTCGTCAAACTTCTGCAGCGCGAGGTAGATCAGCAGGCGCAGTTCCAGAATCGTCAACTTGCCCCACGGTGTGTTGTCATCGAACTCGATGCCGATCAGCGTGGTGATATCGGTGTAGTCGTCCTGCTCGCTGCGTTCCAGGCCTTGGACCAGATTGCGCAAGCCAACCTTACTGAGGTTGTGCAGATTGAGGATGTCGGCGCGGAATTGCAGGGCTTTGTTGGTGTTGTCCCAGATCAGGTCTTCGATCGGGTAGATTTCCGAGTAATCCGGCACGAGGATGCGGCAGGCCTTGGCGCCGATGTGCTCGTAGACCGCCATGTAGACTTCGTTGCCCATGTCTTCGAGGATGCCGAACAGGGTCGCGGCTTCTTCGGCATTGGAGTTTCCGCCTTGGCCTGAGAAGTCCCATTCGACGAATTCGAAGTCTGGTTTGGCGCTGAAGAAGCGCCACGACACCACACCGCTGGAATCGATGAAGTGCTCGACGAAGTTGTTCGGCTCGGTCACTGCCTGCCCGGAGAAAGTCGGCTGCGGCAAGTCATTGAGACCTTCGAAGCTGCGGCCTTGAAGCAGTTCAGTCAGGCTGCGTTCCAGCGCGATTTCCAGGCTCGGGTGCGCGCCGAAGGAAGCGAAGACGCCGCCGGTGCGCGGGTTCATCAGGGTCACGCACATCACCGGGAATTCACCGCCCAGCGAGGCGTCCTTGACCAGCACCGGGAAGCCCTGCTCTTCCAGGCCTTTGATGCCGGCGAGGATGCTCGGGTATTTCTCCAGTACCTCTTGCGGTACGTCCGGCAGAGCCATTTCGCCTTCGAGGATTTCGCGTTTGACTGCGCGCTCGAAAATTTCCGACAGGCACTGCACCTGCGCTTCGGCCAGGGTGTTGCCGGCGCTCATGCCGTTGCTCAGGTAGAGGTTTTCGATCAGGTTGGACGGGAAGTACACCACTTCACCGTCCGACTGGCGCACGAACGGCAGCGAGCAGATGCCGCGCTGGGTGTTGCCGGAGTTGGTGTCGTACAGGTGCGAGCCACGCAGTTCGCCGTCGCGGTTGTAAATGCCGAGGGTGTAGTCGTCGAGAATTTCGCTAGGCAATTCGTCTTTCGGACCCGGCTTGAACCATTTCTCGTCCGGATAATGGACGAATTCGGCGTTGGCGATGTCTTCGCCCCAGAACTGGTCGTTATAGAAGAAGTTGCAATTGAGGCGCTCGATGAACTCGCCCAGCGCCGACGCCAGTGCGCCTTCCTTGGTCGCGCCCTTG
This sequence comes from Pseudomonas sp. CCNWLW23, assembly GCF_037095675.1. Taxonomy (NCBI): domain Bacteria; kingdom Pseudomonadati; phylum Pseudomonadota; class Gammaproteobacteria; order Pseudomonadales; family Pseudomonadaceae; genus Pseudomonas; species Pseudomonas sp. CCNWLW23. The sequence continues at coordinate 248,932 of NZ_JBAWKM010000002.1, forward strand.
CCGTTGGTGAAGCACATCGGCGAATGCGCATCGCGAATGTGCAGCGACCAGACGTTGGGCACGATGTTGCGCCACGAGGCGATTTCGATCTTCATGCCGAGGTCGGCAAGGATCTTCGACATGTTGGCGATGGTCTGTTCCAGCGGCAGGTCCTTGCCGGCGATGTAGGTGCCTGCCTGGGAATCGGACTGCGGCATCAACAAGGCCTGGGCATCGGCGTCGAGGTTGTCGACTTCTTCGATGATGAACTCGGGGCCGGTCTGCACCACCTTCTTCACGGTGCAACGGTCGATGGAACGCAGGATGCCCTGGCGATCCTTGTCCGAAATATCGGCGGGCAATTCGACCTGGATCTTGAAGATCTGGTTGTAGCGGTTTTCGGGGTCGACGATGTTGTTCTGCGACAGGCGAATGTTCTCTGTCGGGATGTTGCGCGTGTCGCAGTACAGCTTGACGAAGTAAGCCGCGCACAAGGCCGACGACGCCAGGAAGTAGTCGAACGGCCCCGGTGCCGAGCCATCGCCCTTGTAGCGAATGGGCTGATCGGCGATCACCGTGAAGTCGTCGAACTTGGCTTCAAGTCGAAGGTTGTCGAGAAAATTGACCTTGATTTCCATGCGGGATTACCAGAATACGGCTAAACGAATGGCGGCCATTATCCGGTTTTTGTGCGGGAAGTCTCGCCCTTTCGGGATTCGCCGCTGGCCGGCGCTGCTGGAAATTCCAACGGATTCGCTACACTTTGAAAAAATCCAGGCGATACCAATAACAACAATCTGAACATTGTGCGCTCGCCATTGTTCTAGATTCAGAAGACACCGGATCAAGGACGAGCACATGGCCGTTACTCTCCCTGCGCAGCCAATCCCCACCCCGCAACGCGCCGTGACCCGGCGCCTGGCCATCGCCGTTGGCGCACTGTTCATTGCGGGTGTCATCGCCGCGATCAGCACCTTGCTTGGCATTGCCAATACCCTTGACGCGAAAGATCTGGAACAGAACCAGTTCTATTCCGTGCGCGCCGTGGAAAACCGCATCACCGCGTCGAAAAACTACATCACCAGTTATGCCTACTGGACCCGCGCCTATGAGGCCTTGAGCGGGCCGATCGACGTCAACTGGGCCTACACCGAACAGAACATGGGCAAGACCCTGTTCACCAGCGACGGCTACGACGGCGTGTTCGTCCTCGATCGCAATCGCACCAAGTACGCGGTGATTCGCGGGCAGATGGTTGAAACCGACGTATCCAGCGTACTGCAAGCGCCCGCCTCGGCGTTGGTCGAGCAGGTGCTGAGTCAGCCTGATCTGACCAAGCCGATCAGCCGCTATTCATTGTTCGAAGGCTGGCCGGCGTTGATCACCGCTGCCGCGATCATTCCCAACGACGAGCGCCCGCTGGATGAACTGAGAAACACCTCGGTGCTGGTGTTCGTCGACAAGCTGACCCCGACCAAACTGCGCAAGATCGGCAGCGGTTATGGCCTGACGAACCTGACCCTGGTCCCGGACGACACCATTGAAAAAGGCCATCCAAGCGTGCCGCTCGACAGCACCGGCTACAGCCTGGTAGCCGACCTGCAACGGCCCGGTCAGCAATTGTTGTGGACGCTGGTGCCGCCGCTCGGCGCGACGTTTCTGGTGCTGATGCTGCTGACGGCATACTTTTTCCGCCACGCCCTGCGCTCTTCGCAATACGTCGACAACAGCATTCATGCCATGCAAGCCTCGAATCAGGCACTCGAGAAAGCCAATCATGCCCTCGAAGCCAGTGAAGAACGCTTTCGCGCCGTGGCCGAAGCGGCGTCGGACTGGATCTGGGAAGTTGATGATCAGTTGGCGCTGACCTATCTGTCGGCGCGCTTCAGCGAAGTCACCGGCTACCCGCAAGCCCTGTGGCTGGGCCAGGACATCGGCGAATTACTGACTTGCGACACCACGCCACTGGAGCTATGGCTGCGCAAACTCAGCGAAGAAAACAGCGCCGGCGATTTGCGCTGCACTTATCGCGATCACTCCGGGCAGCCACGCCACTGCCGGCTCTCGGCGCGGCCGATTTTCGACAAGGACAGCGTCGTCGGCTATCGCGGCACTGCCAGCGATATCACCGACGAAGTCGCCGCCCATGCGCAGATCCAGCACCTGTCGATGCATGACGCCCTGACCGGCCTGCCCAACCGCAACAAACTGGCGCGTTATCTCGACGACGTCCTGGTATTGAAGGAACACGCGCCGCCGCTGTCGCTGCTGATGATCGATCTGGACAACTTCAAACCGATCAACGATTCCCTCGGCCATCCTGCCGGTGACGCGGTCCTCCAGGAAGTCGCCACGCGCCTGCGCGAATGCACCCGCGAGCACGACCTCGTCGCCCGCCTCGGTGGTGATGAATTCGTCGTGGTGCTCAATGGCATGGACAGCCATAACGAGATCGACAAATTCTGCACACGGCTGATCGGCAGCCTGCATCAGCCGATCCTCTACGAACAGCATCCGCTGCATATCGGCGCCAGTGTCGGCATCGCCCTGAGTCGTCGACACGGTTTCGTCGCCAGCGATCTGATCCGCTACGCCGACATCGCGCTGTATCAAGCCAAATCCGACGGCAAGAACACTTGGTGCTACTTCGAAGCGCACATGAGCGACCAGATCCAGACGCGCCGGCAAATGGAAGATGACCTGCGCCATGCGCTAAAACACAACGAATTCGTCTTGCACTATCAGCCGCGCTACAAGGTCGACGGCAAACACATCGTCTCGGTGGAGGCGCTGGTGCGCTGGCAGCATCCGACCCAGGGCCTGCTCGGGCCGGACGTGTTCATTCCGCTGGCCGAGCAGACCGACCTGATCGTACCGCTGGGCCGCTGGGTGCTGCGCGAAGCCTGCGAAACCGCGCTGGAATGGCCCCATGACATTCTGCTGTCGGTCAACCTTTCGCCTGCGCAGTTCGCCCTCAGCGATGTCGTCGAGGATGTTCGTGAAGTGCTGGTGGATACGCGTTTCCCGGCCAGCCGTCTGGAGCTGGAGATCACCGAGAACGTGATGCTCAATGACACCGACGGCGCGCTGACCACCATGAATCAGCTCAAGGAGCTCGGCGTGCGTCTGAACATGGACGACTTCGGCACCGGTTATTCGTCGCTCGGTTACCTACGCGCCTATCCATTCGACGGGATCAAGATCGACAAACGCTTTATCGCCTCGATCAGCAGCGGCACCAACGACCGTGCCGTGGTGCAGGCGATCATTGGCTTGGGCAAGGCCATGGGGCTGACGGTGACGGCCGAGGGCGTCGAGACCGAGGAGCAACTGGCGATTCTCGGCAAGGATCAATGCAACGAGGTGCAGGGTTATTTCATGAGTCGGCCGATCGACAAGGCGGCTTTTGCTGATCTGCTACGGGCTTCGCGACTGTCGCTGGTGAGCAAAAAAGGTCGGGTGACGTGAATCTCAGCTATCGCTGGCAACGCGCACTTTGCCGCTGAACACGCGGAAACCGAAGGTGTTGTAGGCCAGCGTGATGGGGATCAGCACGGCGAATCCGACCAGCATGAAGATCTGGCTGGTGGGGCTTGAGGCTGCTTCGCTCAAGGTCAGATCCGGCGGAATGATGAATGGATACAGCGCGACCAGCATCACCGCGACAGCCAGCACACAAACGCCCAGTGCGGCGAACAGTGGGATGAAATCGAAGCGGCAGTGAAAGCCTTTGCTGAACACCCATCCTAGAGCGCTGACGATCAGTCCTGCCGGCAACCACAGGCGAATATCGGCGAGCCTCCGGGCATATTGCGGCTGCAACGTCGCCGTCCATGCAATCAGCACCAGCAATAACGCCACGACGACCAGCGACAGCACGCGGGCCTGGCGGGCCGAGTGCTGCTGCAATTCATCCAGGGTCCGCCAGTACAACCAGCACGTCCCCAGCCAGACGTAACCGAGCACCAGCACCAAACCGCAAAATACCGGGAACGGATTCAGCCAGTCGCGACCATCGCCAATGTACTGACCGCCCTGATGGGCGATGCCTTGCACGAGGGTACCGAGCACCATGCCCTGGACCAACCCGGTCAGCAGCGAAGCCAGCGCCAACACGCCGTCGACGATGCGCTTGCGTCGCTCGTTCGGTGCGTAATCGCGAAACTCCAGCGCCATGGCCCGCGCGATCAAGGCGAGGAACATCACGATAAAAGGCACGTACAAGGCCGGAAGCAAGATCGCGTACGCCAGCGGAAACAACGCCAGCAGCCCGCCGCCGCCGAGCACCAGCCAGGTTTCGTTGGCGTCCCACACCGGCAGAATCGACACCGCCATCGCCCTGCGCTGCTTGCTGCAAGGCGTGAGGCCCATGAGCATGCCGACGCCCAGATCGGTGCCGTCGAGCACCACGTAGTTCATCACCGAGAACGCCAATGCGGCAGCGCACAACAGCGTCAGCCAGTCGGTGTCCATGTCTGCGACTCCTCAGTGCCCGGTTTCGTCGGCAAGCGTGGGCTGCGGCCCGGGTTGATCCTCCTGCGGCGGCTCGCGCAACAGGCGCAGCAACACCCACAGACCGATGCCGAAGATCAGCAGATAAAACAGCAGAATCAACCACGTCGACCCGACGACTTGAGCCCTCGACACCGACGACAGACTGTCCGCCGTGCGCATTAATCCGTAAACGGTAAACGGCTGTCGCCCCACTTCGGTGACGACCCAGCCGCTAAGCATCGCCAGAAACCCGGCCGGCGCCAGCAGCACGCACGCGCCCAGCCAGCGACGCGCCGTGTACAGGCGATTACGTCGGCGCAGGATCAGGCTGACCACGCCCTGCCCAAGCATCAACAGTCCCAGCCCGACCATCAGCCGGAACGCGAAAAACACCGGCGCCACGGGCGGGATGTCCTTAGCCGGGAACTCATCAAGCGCAGCGATGGTGCTGGTCAGATCATGCTGCAGGTAGAGGGAGCCGATGCGAGGAATGGCGACTTCCCAATTGTTGCTCCGCTCGTCCATATCCGGCCATGCGAACAGGCGCAGTGGCTCCCCCGCGCCCTCTGGCGGGCGCGTCCATGAGCCTTCGATGGCCGCCACTTTCTGCGGCTGGGCGTGCAAACTGTGCCGGCCATGCAGATCCCCGACAACAATCTGCACCGGCATCAGCAGCGCAATCACCCACAGCGCCATGGAGAATTGCAGGCGAGCACGCGGGTTTTCCCGGGCCTTGCGCAATTGCCAGGCGCTGATCCCGGCAATCAGCGTCGCGCTGCCGATGAACACGGCAAGCAGCATATGCGCCAGGCGATAGGGAAACGAAGGATTGAAGATGATTGCCCACCAGTCCGCGGCGAGGAGACGCCCGTCCGCGCCAATCGAATAGCCGGCGGGGGTTTGCATCCATGAGTTGGCGGAAAGAATCCAGAACGCGCTGATCAGCGAGCCCACCGCCACCGCACACGTGGCGAAAAAATGCAGACGCGGGCCGACCTTCTTCAGGCCGAACAGCATGATGCCGAGAAATCCCGCTTCGATGAAAAATGCCGCCATCACTTCATAGAACATCAGCGGGCCGAGGACATCACCGGCCTGCACCGACAGCCGCGACCAGTTGAGGCCGAACTGATACTCCAGAATCAATCCCGACGCCGTGCCCACTGCGACATTTAGCGCAAACACTTTGAGCCAGTAGCGATAGACATCCAGATAAACCTGGCGCCCGGTCCTCAACCACAACGCTTCCAGCACCATGAGGAAATTCGCCAGACCGATGCTGAACGCCGCCAGCACGATGTGAAAGCTGATCGTGATCGCGAACTGAGCGCGGGCGGCCATCAGGGCCGAATCAACAGGCTCCATCCATCAGCCGCTGTAGAACACAGCCAGCTTGTTGCCTTCAGGATCGCGCAGATAGGCCACGTAAAAGTCCGGCGTATAGGCTTCGCGCGTGCCAGGCGGTCCTTCATTGCTGCCGCCACTGTCGAGCCCGGCCTTGTGCACCTGATCGACCTGGTGCCGCGAGTCGGCGCGAAATGCCGGCATCATGCCGTTGCCGGGCGTCGCCGGCTCACCATTGAACGGTTTCGAGATGTGCACACTGCCGGGCCCGTTGGACTTGTCGGCGCAATCGGGCAAGTAGAAACAGTAGTGTTCTTCACGGTCATGCCGGTAGCCAAGCGGCGTCAGGATCGCCTTGTAAAAAGCCGCCGAACGCTCGACATCGTTGGCGCCGATAAACAGATAACTGAGCATGGGATGTCCTCCGATGGCAGCTGTCAGCGCTGTGGCTGTTCCTCGTTCAGGGTAAAAACGTTGCCGGCGTCACGCACTAATTGACGCCATTCGGCACTGGTAATCAGGCCCTGCTCCTCCATCTGATCCGCAGCCTTGAGCAACTCGTCATATTGCTGTTCCGGATCCAGATCGCCCTCGGCCTGCTCCGCCATCCTGCGCCATGCCGCCAGTGATGCCTTTTTTTGCTGATCGAACATACGGGTATCTCCTGAGGGACTTACCCGGTAGAAAAAACAGCGCGACAGAGGTTCAGGGCAGACGACGGATGGACGGGTGATACGCAAAACCTTGTCGGAGTGAGCCTGCTCGCGATAGCGGTATATCTTTCAAAACATTTGAATGTGCCTCCGTCATCGCGAGCAGGCTCGCTCCCACAGAAAAGCAAAATCAAAAGATCGCAGCCTTCGGCAGCTCCTACAGTTGGTCGCGTACCACCTCAAGTACAGGTCGGCTGTCAGGCCGCCTTCGCGAGCAGGCTCGCTCCCAAAAAAGCAAAGCAGCGCAGCTGCCCGCGGCGAAGCCGCCCCACTCAACAATGAGCGCAAGCTCGAGTGCTCTTGATCTTGATCCACCGGCGACGTCGGAAGGCTGAGTGGAGGGATTGATCCGGGCGTGGGAGCGCAGCGACCGTACGACGCAGTCGTACACAGCGGAAGGAGGTGCAGCGAAGCAAACCGTAGCCGCTGCGCCCGGATCAGTCCCGTAGCGAAGGAACCCGAGCCTGCGAGGGCCGAACGTAGGAGCAAAGCGTTTTGGTTACTTTTGGGCGTCTGCAAAAGTGACCCGCTGTAAGAGCGGAACCGCCAGCCGCAACACCCGAAAAAACGGATATACACCCAAAACCCCAAGAGCCTGGTCGGCCCAAAGGCCGCCAAGCCCCAAAAAATCCCGCAAAGTCAAAACCGCTCCGCCACCCGCTTGTACGGATAATCCGGCTCCCGATACTTGCCCGGCTTCTGCCGTTTCGGCAACTCGACCTTGTCGCGCTTCACCTCTTCATAGGGGATGCGACTGAGCAGATCAGTGATTATGTTCAGCCGTGCACGACGCTTGTCATTGGAGTCGGCAACCCTCCACGGCGCCCAATCGGTGTCGGTATGCTTGAACATCTCGTCCCGCGCCCGTGAGTAGTCATACCAGCGACTGTAGGATTTCAGATCCATTGGTGTCAGTTTCCAGGTCTTGCGCCCGTCATTGATTCGCGCTTCGAGCCGGCGGGTCTGTTCCTCCGGACTGACCTCAAGCCAGTACTTGAGCAGGATCACCCCCGAATCGACGATGGCGTTCTCCACCCAAGGGATCGACTTGAGAAACTTGTCAGCCTGTTCTTCCGTGCAAAAGCCCATGACCCGTTCGACGCCGGCGCGGTTGTACCAACTGCGGTCGAAAATCACCACCTCACCGCCCGCCGGCAGATGTGGCAGGTAGCGCTGCACATGCATCTGGCTCTTTTCGCGATCGGTTGGCGCCGGCAGTGCCATCACCCGGAAAACCCGTGGGCTGACGCGCTCCGTGATCGCCTTGATCACCCCGCCCTTGCCCGCACCGTCGCGCCCTTCGAAAACAATACACACCTTGACACCTTTGGCGATGACCCACTCCTGCAGCTTGACCAGCTCAACGTGGAGCTTGCGCAGCTGTTCGAGATAGTCCTTGTTTTTCAAGCGTGGACGTTCGATTGCCTTTGCAGGTTTCTTCTTGTCTTTCGCCATGAACCTGTCCTCGCGCTTCAACAGCCCGCTGAATTTGTTTATTGACCCGATGGCCCTGATCCGTGAGGTTAGTTCACGCCCGGTTGTTTGCCATTGCCGGGCAAAAAAGCCCTGTCGCCATGTGTTTCCTGAGGTTGTTCCGACGTCGCACTGTTCATTGCCCGATCCCTGTTTGCTGGAGTTTTTTGATGCCGTCGTCCAAATCATTGCCCACTGCCCTGCTCGGTCTGGCCCTGGCCTGCCCGGCGATGGCCGAGACCCAAGGTCTGGAGCTGGGGCAAGTGCTGATTTCGGCAGATGAGCGCAGTGGCAGCGATGCAGCGGTCGAAGAAGCGCGGGAACGCCTTGAGCAGGTTCCCGGCGGCACCAACGTGGTCGACATGCGCCAGCCGTTGCAGGGCCGTGTTGCCAGCAATCAGGATGTGCTCGCCTATCAGCCGGGGGTGTATGCGCAGTCGGCGGGCAACGAAGGCGTGAAGATTTCCATCCGCGGTTCAGGCATCAACCGCGCACCCGGCGCCCATGCGTCGGGGCTGTACACGATGCTGGATGGCTTGCCCCTCACCGGCCCCGGCGGCACGCCGTATGAATTGCTTGAGCCGTTGTGGGTCGACCATGTCGAAGTGCTGCGCGGCGCCAACGGCTTCGATCGCGGCGCGCTGGCGCTGGGCGGCGCTATCGATTACGTCAGCCACACCGGTTACACCGCGCCGAAGCTGCAGGTGCGCTACGCCACCGGCAGCCATGGCTTTCAGCAGCGCCAGGTCAGCTCCGGGCAAGTGCTGGGGAATTTCGATTACTACGTGTCCCTGATCGATGCCAACGCCGACGGCTATCAGGACCACACCGCCAGCGAGAGCAAAGGCCTGATCGCCAACTTAGGCTATCGCTTCAACCCGAATCTGGAAACCCGCTTCTACTTTCGCTATCGCGAAACCGACAACGACCTTGCCGGTCGCGTGACCAAGCATTCCATCGAACACAGCCCACGGGCAGCCAACCCGGCGTATGTGGCCCGCGATGACAGCCGCAAGCAGCCCGGCAGTACCTTCATCGGCAACAAAACCACGTTCTACCTCGACGACGATTCGAGCATCCAGACCGGCCTCGCCTACCACGACTACCCGATGGATCTGCGCGAAGGCCCGAACCGGTTGAAAGTGGCTTATACCGACGTCAGCGGCACCTTCGACTACAAGCGCCGCGACACCCTGTTCGGCATGGAAAGCCGCAGCAATGTCGGCCTGCGCGTGACCAAGCACCTGCCCAACGATGGCGCCAGCGAGTTCGTGCGCATCCCGAGTGGCAACACCGCCAGCTATGCCCCGGGCACGCGGATGCGCAACTTCACTTATCAGGGTTCGGACACCGTGCTGCATTTCGGCAATGACCTGGAAATTGCCGACGACCTCTGGCTGACCACCGGCCTCGCCGCCATTTACACCCGCCGCGAAAGCGCCGTGACCTATCCGCAGGGCGGCGGCAAAACCAGTCTCAGCGACTGGGACTATGCACCGCGCATCGGCCTGCGCTACCAGATCACCCCGGACGTGCAAGTGTTCGGCAACCTCAGCCGCTCCGTCGAAGCACCGCACCCGTGGTCGCTGATCTACAGCTCCAACGTGCGCTTCCCTGCCGGCAATGGCGCCGCCACCGGCACCCAGCGCGACCCGGTCGAACTGCAAAACCAGACCGCTACCACTCTGGAACTCGGTGGCCGTGGCGACAGCAAACTGGGCGAATGGAGCCTGGCCTGGTACTACGCGCAAGTTCGTCACGAACTGCTCTCGGTACTGCCGGACGCCAACGCCGTCACGCCCTACGAACTCAACGCCAGCCCGACCGTGCACCAAGGCATCGAGGCCAGCCTCAACAGCAAACTCTGGACCGCCGCCGACGGCCGCCAGTTGAGCTTGCGCCAGGCCTACACCTTCAGCGACTTCCACTACCGCGACGACGAACGCTTCGGCGACAACCGCCTGCCGGGCCTGCCAATGCATTATTACCAGGGCGAACTGCGTTACGACTGGCCGCAGGGCTTCTTCGCCGCCGCGAACACACAATTGGTGTCCAAAGTTGCCGTGGACTACGCCAACAGCTACTACGCCGACCCTTACGCCCTGTTCGGCGCCACCCTGGGCTACAACGCGCCGAAGGGCGACTGGCAAGGCTGGGTCGACATGCGCAACCTGACCGGCAAACGCTACGCGGCAACGGTCACGCCGGGGTATGACGACAAAGGTCTGGATGCCGCACGGTCGACGCCGGGTGAAGGGATGGGGGTTTATGTTGGGGTTTCGTGGAGTTTGCTATAAGACCCAACGCGAGGTTCAAATGTGGGAGCGAGCCTGCTCGCGAAAACGGTGTACCAGTCGTGAATTATTCGACTGACACGACGCCTTCGCGAGCAGGCTCGCTCCCACAGTTGGCTTTGTGGTGCTGGTTAGAAGGGCGCAGGATTCAAGTCTCTGGACGAGAATCATCGTGACAGCAGGTCTCCTCGACTGATCAGACAACCATCACTCTCCATAGAAAATAACGGATTAATCTCATGGACACGTCCCAAGAAAACCCATTGGAAACATCACTCCGGCTGGCCGCGGACGAACCCGCGCATCGCCCTGAGTTCTATCGAACCCTCCTGGACTCGACCGTCTACATCCTCGGCACCGCCGGTGCGGCGCAAGGCCATGTCAATCTCCAGGCCGGCAGCAACATCAGCATCGCTCATTGGCAGAAGCCCGATGGCACGCCGGTCATTCCGTTCTTCTCCTCGCTGCCAACGCTGCAACAATCCATCGACAGCGAGCAGAGCTATGTGGAGATACCCGCCCGATCATTGTTCGAAATCACGCTGGGCGCGCTGCTTTTTCTGAATCCGAAGTCGCCGTACGGCAAGGAATTTCTTCCGGCGGAAGTGCAACGCCTGCTCTCAGGCGAAATCGGCCGGCCCGCCACGCAGCGTACCGTGGAAAAAGAAACCAACGTCTTGCTTGGACAGCCTTCGGACTACCCATCGACGATGGTCCATTCGCTCTCGCAATTGCTGGCCAAACACGCCAATGTGAAACGCGCATTCCTGGCGCTGATGCACGACCCCTCGATTGATGAAAAACCGCACTTGATCGTCGGCATCGAAGCGGATGGCGATATCGAACAGGTCATGCGCGAAGCCGGCAATGTCGCTGCGGACACAGCCCCCGATGGCGGACCAGTTGATTTTTGCCGCGTGCTGACGGGACAAGCCGGGCTGAGTGATTACTTCCTCAGGGAGACCAAACCGTTCTACGAACGCAAGTCACCGAGCAGGCTGCGTTCGTTATTTGGCTTTGGTTGACACGCCTGCATGCCGCTTGATCAGCAGGCCAGTGGTCGATTCTGATGAGCGTAACCTTGGATTCTCTCAACCCGCCCTCATAACAGTGGGTATCCCCACATCGTCTCGAGAGGAAGCACACACCATGACCACTCAAACCGAAACTGCCATTCTCGCCGGCGGCTGCTTCTGGGGCATGCAGGATCTGTTGCGCCGCTATCCGGGTGTGCTGAAAACCCGCGTCGGCTATACCGGCGGCGATGTGCCGAATGCGACCTATCGCAACCACGGCAACCACGCCGAAGCCATCGAGATTGAATTCGATCCGGCGGTAATCAGCTACCGGCAGATCCTCGAGTTCTTCTTCCAGATCCACGACCCGAGCACGCCCAACCGTCAAGGCAACGATCTTGGCCCGAGCTACCGGTCGGCGATCTACTACCTCAACGACGAGCAGCGTGCCGTCGCCGAAGACACCGCTGCCGATGTCGACGCCTCGAAGCTGTGGCCGGGCCGTGTGGTAACCGAAATCGAACCGGCCGGGCCGTTCTGGGAAGCGGAACCCGAGCATCAGGATTACCTGGAGCGGATTCCGAATGGCTACACTTGCCATTTCATCCGGCCTAACTGGAAACTGCCGAAGCGCGGTTGAAGAAACTGCTGGCGGGGTTCAATGCCCCGCCACCACCGAAGCTTCTACAGAGCGCGGGCCCGACTTGAAACCGTGGGCCCGGGCACCCCAGGCAATGGCGAAGGCGATAGCGACCAGTGCCAGCATGGCCCACGGAAATGAGGCAACGCCCCACTGATCGAGCAGCACGCCGCCGACGACACCGCTGCCAGCGATCGCGCTGTTCCACGCCACTACATTCAACGACAAGGCGACATCCGCTCCGTTGCCCGCCGCGTCAGCCAGCGCCGTTTGCAACAGCGTCGCCGCGCCGCCGAACGTCAAACCCCATACCGCCACGCCGAGATAAATCACCTCTGGGTTGCGTCCGCCAAAACCCAGCGCCACGCAGACCGCGGCAAAGGTCGCCAAACTCAGCAGAACAGTCGAGCGCAGCAGCGGCTCGACCAGCTTCGCCGTCAGCCATATCCCGACCAGCGCGGCGATGCCGAAGATCAACAACACCACATCCACCCGCTCGGCCATGCCCGCCGGCGCCACGAACGGAGCGATATAGGTGTAGAGAATGTTGTGCGCCAGCATCCAGCTGATCACCACTGCAAGCACAGGACGCACGCCCGGGGTAGTCAAGACTTTGCTCAGCGATAGGCGTTGATGGGCCGGCTGCGGCGGGTAGTCGGGCACTTTCACCAGCACCCAGACGATCAGTACCAAGGTCAGCGCCGACATCAGGCCGAATGTAGTGCGCCAACCGACCAGCCCACCGAGCCACGTACCCAGAGGCACGCCCAGCGACAGCGCAATCGGTGTGCCGACCATCGCCAGTGCCAACGCCTTGCCCTGCTGTTCGGGCTCAACCATGCGTCGCGCATAGCCGGCCAACAGACTCCATGCCAAACCCGCTGCAACCCCGGCGAAGAACCGCGCGACCAGCGTAACGCCGTAGTGCGACGACAGCGCGGTAATCGAATTGAACAGCAGGAAACCGACAATCGTCAGCAGCAGCACGTTGCGGCGCCGCCAGCCCCGGGTGGCGATGGTCATCGGGATCACCGCCAGTACGGAACCCAATGCGTACGCGGTAACCATTTGCCCGGCCATGGACGGCGAAATCGCCAGGCCTTCACTGATCAACGGCAACAGGCCCGCCGGCAGGGTTTCGGTGACGATGCAGATGAAGCCAGTCATGGCCAGCGCCAGCAAAGCGCCGATGGGCAGACCTTTTGGCGTAGCCGTTAACGTGATTGAAGGTGTCACTGGAAGCTCCTCGAAAAACCGACTCAGATTTAAATACCGATCGATCTAGATCCTGAGGGTGCATGCGCAGCGTTGTCAACAATTTCTGTATCGACTAGTCTTTATATTAAATCAATGAGGAGTCAGGTCATGGCGAGAACCGGTCGCCCCCGTCAGTTTGATCGCGACGACGCCGTCGATCAGGCTTTGCAACTGTTCTGGCAACACGGCTACGACGCGACATCGCTGGCCCAATTGAAGGCAGGCCTGGGTGGCGGTATCTCTGCACCTAGCTTCTACGCCGCGTTCGGTTCCAAGGAAGCGTTGTTCGATGAATGCGTGCAGCGTTATTTAACCACCTATGCGCAAGTCACCGAGTGCCTGTGGGACGACAGCCTGCCACCACGCCAGGCGATCGAGACCGCTTTGCGCCAGTCGGCACGCATGCAGTGCGACGACACACACCCCAAGGGCTGCATGGTTACCCTCGGCGTCATGAGCGCACCGAGCCCGGAAACCGCCCATGTGGCGCAAGCCCTGACCCACTCAAGGCAGCGCACCCGTGCCGGCATTCAAGCCTGCGTCGAACGCGCTGTGAATGCCGACGAGCTGGCCAGCGGCACAAGTGCGGCGGCGATGGCGACGGTATTCGACAGTTTCCTGCAGGGCATATCCATCCTCGCCAGAGACAACACCGCGCTGGATAACATTGATGCTGCTATCACTCAGGTCATGCAAACCTGGGACATTGCCGTCACGCGTAAGGCGGATTGATCAAATCACAAATGCACCGGTGCCACCGGCGCCGAACCCGGCTCCGGCACATCGACATTGACCTTCAGTGCAATCAGCAGCGCGGCCAGCAACATCAGAATTCCAGCCGCTACAAACACACCATGGATACCGCTGAAACTGAACACCGAACCGCCGGCGGCGGCGCCTGCGGCAATCGCCGACTGCACCGATGCGACGACCATGCCGCCTGCGCTTTCGGCCTGATCGGGTATCGAGCGCGCCACCCAGTTCGACCATGCGACCGGCACGCCACCGAAGGCCATCCCCCACAGCGCCAAGAGCAACGCCTGCCCGGTGACCGACGCCGGTAACCCGACCAACGCCAGAGCGGCAACACCCACCAACACCGGCATCAGCACCAGTGTTGCGCGTGGATTGCGCTGCAACAGCCAGCCGGCGAACAGCGTGCCGGCAAAGTTCGCCACGCCGAAACCAAGGAGCATCAGTGCCAGCGTCTGCGGGCCGACGCCGGTGGTGCTTTCCAGAAATGGCCTGATGTAGGTGAACAACGCAAAGTGACCGGTGTGCACCAATACACAGCCAAACATGCCAATAGCAATGCCCGGTCGCAGCAACACCTCAAGCACCGTGCGCAGGCGTGACGGACGATGCGGCGCCAGACTGGGTAGCGTGAACATTTGAAATACCAGCGTCACCACGCCAACCGCCGCAGCTGCGAAAAACGCACTGCGCCAGCCAAACTGACCGCCGAGATAACTGCCCAATGGCACCGCGACCACGGTCCCCACGGCGATCCCGCTGAAGATGATCGACAGCGCACGCGGCAGCAGCGCCGCCGGCACCAGGCGCATCGCCACGGCCGCCGCCATGCTCCAGAATCCGCCCAGAGCTATGCCCAAAAGGATGCGCATGATCAGCAATACTGCGAGGCTGGACGACAACGCGACCAGCAGATTCGATGCGATCATCAGTGCCGAGAAACCGAGCAAGACCAGGCGCCGATCAAGGCTGCGCGTCAACCCGGGCACCAGTAATCCGGCAAACAGCGCGACCACCGCAGTCACCGTCACCGCTTGCCCGGCCAGCGCTTCGCTGACGCCGAGATCGAGCGCCATCGGCGTCAGCAGGCTGGCCGGCAGATACTCCGCCGTGAGCAGACCAAACACGCCCATCGCCAGTGAAAACACCGCCATCCACGCAGGCACCAGCGGCTCCCCGTCAGTTCGCCCATCACCTACACGTTCATTCATTTCAAGACTCCCTCGGACATTTCGAGAGGGCAGTCTATTGGCGGCAAACCGGATGATCTATGATGCGCAGTCTTGAACTTTTGATCGAAACCCCGAATATGAGCAGCATTGATTCCTTCTCTGTGTCCTCAGACCTCATCACCGAGTTGCTGCGCAGCATGCGTCTGCGTGGCGTGCAATATCGTCGGATCCACGCCGGTCCGCCGTATGGTCTGGGTTTCAGCGACAAATCGGGCCATGCGTATTTCCACTTCGTTGCCGCTGGATCGACGGTATTGCGACTGGAGGACGGCAGCCTGTACGAGTTGTCAGCAGGCAATGCGGTATTCATTGCTCATGGTGCCGCGCACCAGTTGCTGTCACACGCCGGAGCTGAAGTGCAGGACATTGACAGCGCCGTCGCCGCGCCACTCGGCGATACGGTCTGCGCGATGCAGGTCGGGCACAGCGCCGATTCGCCCGATAGCGCCCTGCTCTTCAGTGGCTGTATGGAGTTCGAGCTCGGCAGCCTGCAAGGCCTCGGTCGGCTGATGCCGGGTCTTATGCTGATCGACGCCGGCGGCCAGCGTTATCCGGGACTTATGCCAATCCTTGCGACCATGGAACGCGAAGTCAGCGCAGCGCGCATTGGCTTCGCCGGCATTCTCGCGCGCCTTGCCGACGTAGTGGCGGCAATGATTGTTCGCGGCTGGGTCGAATGCGCTTGCGGCAATGCCTCCGGTCTCGTCGCCGCCCTGCGCGACCCTCGCCTGGCGCAGGCCTTGCTGGCCCTGCACCAACAACCGGGGCGCGACTGGAGCGTCGCCGAACTGGCAACGCTGTGCAACACCTCACGCTCGGTCTTCGCCGAACGCTTCCAGAGCACCCTCGGCACCCCGCCGCTGCGCTACGCCACCGAACTGCGCATGCGCCTGGCCAGTCAGTGGCTGACCCTGGAAAGACTGCCGATCGAAGAAGTGGCGCAGCGCATGGGCTACACCTCCCAAGCGGCGTTCAGTCGTGCGTTCAAGCGGATAACAGGAAGCTCACCGGGAGCGAGTCGGCGCCAGCGCGCACTATAAGAATTGCATTAACAGAGCGGCAATGAATCCGAGCCGCCCTCACCGCTGGATTTTGTCCAGCCCCGCGCCCACCCGCTCAGCAGCCTGCAAATCCCCACGCGCCTCCAACTCCTGCGCCACTTGCCGCAACTGCTCAACCGTCAATCCCACATTCAGACTGATCTTCAAATGCGACTCCAGCTGTGATTCCACCCCAGCCATTGCCGCCAGCGCGCCAACCGTCGCCAGTTCCCGATCCGTCCATGCCAGGTTGTCGCGGGCGAAGATGTCGCCGAACAAGTGCACTTTCAGAAACTGATCGATCGCCGGGGCGAATTCGAACAGTGGGCCGGACACTGGCGCACCGACCAGACGGGTCTGATTGTCGGTGCCGAGTTCGGTGAGCGCATATCCCGACGGAACCGGACCCGGCTCGCGTCCCGGCACGTCTTTGATGCCCCGCGCGGCGCGTTCCTGCAAAACCTTCATCAGCAATGACAAGGCGTTGAGGCTGCGCGGAAAACCGGCGTAAGCGTACAGCTGCACCAGAATTTCCTTGGTCTCGCTGATGCTCAGCCCGGCATCGAGACCACGATTGAGTGCGTCGTGCAAACGCGGCATGTCGCCGATTGCAGCGTTGGCGGCAATCGGGGCGATCGCCAGTTGTTCAGGCGTCAGAGGCTGTTCTTTCATGATCGGTTTCTCCGGTGATCGGGAAGGATTGGCGCAGAGGGGATTCACGCAGGCTGCACTGGCAAGGACCGCGCAGCCGAGGGCGACGATGCGCAGGAGACGCCCTTGATTTAAGGATTTCTGGTTCATCAATGACTCTCCTCACTCATGCAGAGTGAACGTCACCCGCACATCGCCGCGCCCCAAGACTTCGGCCAAGTCCTGCGGGCGTTCGATGCGGCCAAGACGCGAATAGCGGTAGGACGAATCGAAGGTTTTGTAGAAGACCACCAACGTATCGTCGCCATACAGAAGGAAATCGCCGCTGTGGATCGTGCCCGGCCGGTAGGGTTGGGTGGGCAATGGCGGCTGCACGGTGGCGTATTTTTCATTGCCGTGCAGGTCGGTCATCTCCAGGCTCAGCGGCAATCGCGTGAGCAATTGCCGCGTACTCGGGTTGTCATCCAGAGCAATGGCAAAACGCTGTTCTGCGACGGTCATCCACATCGTGCTGGCCTCCATAGCGGTCGGTGCAGACAGAGCAACGGGCAACCATGCCATCAGTACGAATCCCTTCCAGCCGTTGGCAAAAGTCCGCATCGCTTTGCTCCGTCGCGTTGAAAGTTACTTCAGGTTGCTCTTGAAGAACTGCGTCAGCTTGGCAAAAGGAATCAGCTCGACCCGGTCGTACAGATCGACATGGCCGGCATTCGGCACGATCACCAGTTCTTTCGGCTGCCCCGCCAACCGGAATGCCTCTTCGCTGAACTCACGGGAGTGCGCGTCGGCACCGGCAATAAACAACATCGGGCGCGGCGAGATGCTCTCGATATCGACGAACGGATAGAAGTTCATGAACTTGGTGTTGCTGCTCAGCGTCGGACGCGTGGTCTGTTGCGGCGTCGAGTTGGCCGGGGTGAATTCGCCGCGCGGGGTGCGGTAGAAATCGAAGAATTCACGCTGGATCGGATGGGTGTCGGCCTTCAGTTCCAGCACCGTGCCGCCGGTGTATTCGACCTTGCCGCCAGTAAACTCGGCGTAACGCTGCTCGGCCGCTTGCGCAATGATCTGCTTGCGCTGCGCAAGGCTTTGCGAGTGCTTGAGGCCATCACGGTTGGCCGCGCCCATGTCGTACATGCTGACCGTGGCGATGGCTTTCATGCGTGGGTCGATTTTCGCCGCGCTGATCACGAAGCTGCCGCTGCCGCAGATGCCCAACACGCCGATGCGCTCGCGGTCGATGAATGGCCGTGTGCCGAGGTAATCGACGGCCGCGCTGAAGTCTTCGGCATACATGTCCGGCAGCACCGCGTTGCGCGGCGCGCCTTCGCTTTCGCCCCAGAACGACAGATCCAGCGACAAGGTGACAAAACCCTGCTCCGCCAGTTTCTGCGCATACAGATTGGCGCTCTGCTCCTTTACCGCGCCCATCGGATGGCCAACGATAATCGCCGCGCTGCGCGCTGCCGGGTCGAGTCCTTTAGGGACAAACAGGTTGCCGACCACGGTGAGTTGATATTGATTTTTGAAGCTGACCTTCTGCACGGTCACCTTATCGCTTTTGAAGAAATTGTCGGCACCGTGGGACATGTCAGCTCCGAATGCAGTAAATGAACTCAGGAGAAACCCGAGCAGTATGAACAGTCGTTTCATGGGGGCGTCCTTGATCGAGAAGCCAGGCGTGGCCGGGATGAAGGTATTGTTGCGCACGCTCGAGACTTTGATTAGCTAATGAGTGCTTAATGCGGTTATAAACGCTGCTAATCAATAAACCTGAGCATTGCGCCATGGCCAAACCCAATTTCAACGACCTGCTCGCCTTCGTCACCGTTGCCCGCAGCGGCAGCTTCACCCGCGCGGCGGTGCAACTGGGCGTGACGCAATCGGCGGTGAGCCAGGTAGTCTCGGCGCTGGAAGCGCGTCTGAAAATTCGCTTGCTGACCCGCACCACACGCAGCGTGTCACTGACGGCGGCCGGCGAACGCTTGCTGCACACCGTGGGCCATCGTTTCGATGAAATCCAAGCCGAGCTGGACGCGCTGACCGAGTTGCGCGACAAGCCTGCCGGTACGGTGCGCATCACCTGCGGCGACAACATCATCAAGACCACTCTGCTGCCCAAGCTGACGCCACTATTGCTGCAATACCCGGACATCAAGCTCGAGTTCGATATCAACTACGGTTTCCGCGACATCGTTGCCGACCGCTTCGATGCCGGCGTGCGTTTCAGCGATACCGTCGCCCAGGACATGATCGCCGTACCGATCGGCCCGCCGCTGCGCATGGCCGTCGTCGCCTCGCCCGACTACTTTGCCCGGCACCCCGCCCCGCAACATCCGCGCGAGCTGGCGGCACACCGCTGCATCGACATTCGATTTCCGACCTACGACGGTGTCGATGCCTGGGAATTCGAGCGGCAGGGCAAAAAGCTGAAAGTGCGGGTCGACGGCCAACTGGTGTTCAACTCTACCGTGCACATCGCCGACGCCGCTGTGAACGGGCTGGGGATTGCCTACCTGCCTGAAGACGAGTTCGGTGCGCATCTGGCTGAAGGGCGTTTGGTCAGAGTGCTGGAAGACTGGTGCGAACCGTTCGGTGGTTTCCACCTCTACTACCCCAGCCGCCGCCAACCATCGCCGGCGTTTTCACTGGTGGTGGATGCGTTGCGCGTGGATCCAGCCCCGTTGTAGGAGCGGGCCAGTTCGCGATAGCGTCGGCACATCCAATAGAGTAAGTGCCTGACCCAGCGCTTTCGCGAGCAGGCTCGCTCCCACAGGTTTTTGCGTCAGCTCCCGGAAATCATCGATTCACAAATCCATTGTGGGAGCGAGCCTGCTCGCGAAGGCGCCAGACCAGGCACATCATCTCTGCATGCCAGCCCCGCGACCCCCTCACAACTTCGACACGTCCCCGGTCGCCTCGGCAATCGTCGCCAACGTTTCCTCCATGCTGGCGATGTCTTCTTGCAGCTTTTGAAACACCAGATCCAGCGACTCAGGGGCGTCCACGGTCTGATGGCCACGCAGCGACTCGACGCTAGCGCTCTCCACGTGCTGGAGAATGTCCACACTTTCTCGCAGTGCCAACAGCTGATCGAAGATCGCGGCAATCTGCGCCTGGCTGCGGGTGCTCATTATTTCCACCCGAGCCTGGCAATGATTTCACGGCGATACGGCGTGTCGATCTGCGCCGGCACCTGTTCGATATAGTCGCGCGCTTGTTCGTGCGCCGCGCCGCTCAACCCGGCCAGATAAGAAACTGCGTCGTCGACATTCGGCACCAGGCCTTCAATGTTCTTGAATCTGCCGGGCAGCGCCGTCCAGATCACCGCATCGAGTTGCCGAGGAATTGCCCATTCAGCAAGCACGCCCATCGCCGAGGGACCGACGGTGAAGCTGCCGATGCCATCCTCCCTGCCCTCCGGCACGCCTTCTCGAATACGCAGGAGTTCACGGGCCTGATCGAGATCGGTCACGTCGAGGACCGACCACAGCACTTTGCACGGCGGCGCGTTCGCGCTTATGGCTGTAGTCAACTCGCCAGTGTCACTGACGCGAACGAAGTCGATCGGTACCTGCGGCCCGTCGGCAAACCACTCGCTGGCCAGCGGCAAGCCGTCCGGTTTCCAGATCAGTGAGCCCCATCCCAGACATGCAATGACCATAAATCAGACCCTTCTGAAGAAACGATGAACACAGAAAAGAACAGCCTGCTCAGCCTTTGGTTTTTCGCGGGTCGGCTGCGCGCGGAAAGGTGCGTTCTTCCTGAATCGTCCCGTCTTCTTTATGGATTTTCAGCGAGGCGGTTTTGTCCTGCAGATAGTCACTGGCGATCTGGGTGATCTCGGCTTTGGTCGCAGCCGTTTTCGACGCACGCTGCGCGCCCTCTTTGACCAGTTCCCAGCGCTGCTGGTTTTTGTTGATGTGGTAGTTATCCATTCCTTCACCTCTGACGTGAATATGTGACCGGTAATGGATTGACCTTGGCCGGTTCAGAGAGTTTGAAAGAATTGCGCCGGTCTCAATAAGCGAACTCGTGGCCCAGCTCGCTCTCCATCCACGCCAGAAAACGCCTGACCCGTGGAAAGCTGGAATGCGCTTTGGGGAATACCAGATGGTGCGCAGCCACCGCAGCACTCAGAGATTCAGGCGCTACTTCAACCAGCGTGCCCGCGGCCAGATACTTCTGCGCCAGCAATGTGCTTTCCAGTGCGAAACCCAAGCCATGACTCGCGGCTTCCAGCGACATGTATGAACGATCGAAGCTCAGCGCGTACGGCCGCTCCGGACGCGCCAGACCATGCTGGGCAAACCATTGCGGCCATTTGAGCAGAGTGGCCTCGGACAGGATCAGATCGCACTCCAGCAGATCCGCCGCGCCGCGTACCGGGCGTTGTGCGAGCAGTTTCGGTGAGGTCAGCACCGCGAACGTCTCGTTCCTGACCGTGCGCACCTCATAGCTTGGCCAGTTCGGCAGACCATGGCGGATATCGACGTCGATCTTGTCGCGACTGAAGTGCAGCGATTCATAGGAGCACGACAGGTTGATCTGAATGTCCGGATGACTGGCGCGAAACGCTTCCAGGCGCGGCATCAGCCAGAGCAGGCCGAAGCTTGGCGATGAGTGCAAGCGCAGGCAATCGAGGCTGACATCGCTGGCCGCACGCTCGGTGGCAACGGCGAGGCTGTGCAGAATCCCGGAGACTTCCTTGAGGTACTGCTCGCCGACCGGCGTCAGCGAGACGCCCCGAGCAGCGCGAACGAATAATTGCCGGCCGATCATCCCTTCCAGTTTCGCCAGTTGATGGCTGACTGCCGAGGGTGTCAGGTCCAGCACTTCCGCCGCTCTGGCGACGTTGCCGAAGCGCGCGGTTTGTTCGAAGGCCTGAATTGCTTTCAGCGGTGGCAGGATGATCGATGCCTCAGTGTCAGAGCGCATGGTGACTCCGTGGTGACTTCTTGTGATGTACCGGCAGGTTTCATTCAAGCATTTGCGAAACGGCCTGACGAGTGCTGAATTTTTTTCAGCATTGAGTGACTTCCGCGTTATTGCTCACGCTCGCCCCGGAGGACAAGCTGAGTCATCGGTTACTTACACACCGACCCAATAAAAACAATTCGAGGGAATCCTCCATGCTTCTTCAAGGCAAAGTCGCAATCATTACCGGTGCCGCATCTGCCCGTGGCATTGGCCGCGCTACCGCCAGCACATTTGCGCAACACGGCGCTCGCGTGGTCATCCTCGATCTGGATGCATCCGCAGCACGTGACGCCGCCGCAGCACTGGGCGAAGGTCATCTGGGCCTGGCGGCCAACGTGGCCGACGAAGCGCAGGTTAAGCAAGCCGTCGCCGCCATCATCGAGCACTTCGGGCGCATCGATATTCTCGTCAACAACGCCGGCATCACCCAGCCACTGAAGACTCTGGATATTCGCCCATCGGACTACGACAAGGTGCTGGACGTCAGCCTGCGCGGCACTTTGCTCATGTCCCAGGCGGTGATTCCGCTGATGCGCCAACAGTCTTCCGGCAGCATCGTCTGCATGTCGTCGGTGTCGGCCCAGCGCGGCGGCGGCATCTTCGGTGGCCCGCATTACAGCGCGGCCAAGGCCGGTGTGCTGGGGCTGGGCAAGGCCATGGCGCGGGAATTGGGGCCGGACAATATCCGCGTCAACTCCATCGCCCCGGGCCTGATTCACACCGACATCACCGGCGGCCTGATGCAGGATGACCGCCGCCACGCCATCATCGAAGGCATTCCGCTCGGGCGCCTGGGTCAAGCGCAGGACGTCGCCAACGCCGCGCTGTTTCTGGCCAGCGACCTGTCCGCCTATCTGACCGGCATCACCCTCGATGTGAACGGCGGCATGCTGATTCACTGAGTAACTCTGGGCGGGCCTGCGTGGCCCGTGCGGTTCTGGATCGATGACGCAGCCGGGCCTGATGGCCTGGCGGTCAATAAAAACAAGAGATCAGACCATCATGACTACCCTGTCGCTCGAAGCGGTTTCGACCGTGCGATCTTCTGCCTATCGCAAAACGGCCTGGCGGCTGATGCCGTTCCTGATGCTGTGCTACCTGTGCGCCTATCTGGACCGGGTCAACGTCGGTTTCGCCAAGCTGCAAATGATGAACGATCTGGCCCTCAGCGAAACGGTCTACGGACTGGGCGCGGGGGTGTTTTTCATCGGCTATTTCCTTTGCGAAGTGCCTAGCAACATCATCCTGCACAAGGTCGGCGCACGGGTGTGGATTGCGCGGATCATGATCACCTGGGGCATCGTCTCGGCGCTGTTCGCCTTCGTCGAAACCGCCTGGCAGTTCTACGCGCTGCGCTTTCTGCTGGGGATTGCCGAAGCCGGTCTGGCGCCGGGCCTGCTGCTCTACCTGACCTACTGGTTTCCGTCCTATCGGCGGGCGCGCATGACCGTGTTGTGGTTTATCGCCATTCCGCTGTCGGGCATGGTCGGTGGCCCGCTGTCGGGCTGGATCATGAACCACTTTGCCGGTGTGCACGGCTGGGCCGGCTGGCAATGGATGTTCGTTCTCGAGGCGGTGCCCACCGTGGTCGTCGGCCTGCTGGTGCTGAGTTATCTGAAGGACGGCGTGCATCAGGCGACCTGGCTCAATGACGAGGAAAAAGCGCTGATCACTCGCGAGCTCGCCGAAGACGACCAGCAAAAAGTCACCCACGCCTCGGTCGGCGAGTTCATTCGCGACCGGCGCTTGTGGCTGCTGGCGGCGATCTACTTCTGTGTGGTCATGGGCCAATATGCGATCACCTTCTGGCTGCCGACACTGGTACGTAATGCAGGGGTTTCCGACCCGCTGCACATCGGTTTCCTGACTAGCCTGCCCTATCTGTGCGCCATCGCCGCCATGCTCTTGGTCGGCCGCAGTGGCGACAAACATCGCGAGCGCCGCTGGCACCTGATCGTGCCGATGATCGCCGGTGCGATCGGCTTGAGCCTGGCAGCAATGATGGGCGGCAATCCGACCTTGTCGATCCTCAGCCTGTGCCTGGCCGCCTCCGGCATTCTGTCCGCCACCTCGCTGTTCTGGATGCTGCCCACCACGCTGCTTGGCGGGGTGTCTGCGGCCGCCGGCATCGCCGCGGTCAACAGCTTCGCCAACCTCGCCGGGTTCTGCTCGCCTTATCTGATCGGCTGGATCACCACCCTGACCGGTTCCAGTGCCATCGGCATGTACCTGATTACCGGCGTGCTGTTCCTCGGCGCGAGCCTGGTTCTGCGTATTCCTGCCGCTTTGGTCAATCGTTGAGTCAACGGAGTTTCATCATGACGACTAATCTTGCAAACGCTGCATCGCTGAGCCTGACCCAGCGCGCGCACAACATTCGCCGCCATGCACTGCGCATGGGCCAGGTTCAGGGCCAGGGCTATGTAGGCCAGGCCCTCGGCGCGGCTGACCTGCTGGCGGTGTCTTACTTTCATGCGATGAATCATCGCCCAGCAGATCCCGCGTGGGAGCAGCGCGATCGCTTCTATCTCTCCATCGGCCACTACGCCATCGCGCTGTACGCAGCGCTGATCGAAGCCGAGATCATTCCGCTCGACGAGCTGGAAACCTACGGTTCGGATGACAGCCGCCTGCCGATGTCGGGCATGGCCGCCTACACCCCGGGGATGGAAATCACCGGCGGCTCGCTGGGTCAGGGCCTGGGTATCGCGGTCGGTGCCTGCCTGGGCCTCAAGCGCAAAGGCTCGTCATCTTTCGTTTACAACCTGCTGTCCGATGGCGAACTCAATGAAGGCTCGACCTGGGAAGCGGTGATGTCGGCTTCGCACTGGCAGCTCGACAATCTGATCGCCATCGTCGACGTCAACAACCAGCAGGCCGACGGTTACTCCAGCGAGATTCTCTCGTTCGAACCCATCGTCGATCGCTGGCAAGCCTTTGGCTGGTTCACCCAGCGCGTCGACGGCAATGACCTCGACGCCCTGGTCGCTGCATTCGATGCCGCGCGCAATCAACCCGGCGGGCAACCGCGCGTGATCATCTGCGACACGAAAATGGGCAAAGGCGTGCCGTTTCTGGAGAACCGGGAAAAGAACCACTTCATTCGCGTCGAAGAACACGAATGGGACCTGGCACTGAGCAACCTTGAAGAAGGAAAAGACCAATGAGCAACGCCGCCAACACTGCGCCTTCGACTGCTACTGGCGCGCCGGTGAAAAAGCGCCTGACCACCTCGGCGATGATTGCCTCGATTGCCTCCGAGGGCCAGGCGACTCGCTCGGCACCGTTCGGCCATGCGCTCGCAGCGCTGGCAGACCAGCGCGCGGACATCGTCGGTCTCTCGGCTGACCTGTCCAAGTACACCGACCTGCACATTTTCGCCAAGGCGCATCCGGAGCGTTTCTATCAAATGGGCATGGCCGAACAGTTGCTGATGAGCGCTGCGGCGGGCATGGCGCGTGAGGGTTTCGTACCCTTCGCCACCACCTACGCGGTGTTCGCATCGCGCCGTGCTTACGACTTCATCTGCATGGCCATCGCCGAGGAAAATCTCAACGTCAAAATCGTCTGCGGGCTGCCCGGCCTCACCACGGGTTACGGGCCGAGCCACCAGGCCACCGATGACCTGGCTATTTTCCGCGCCATGCCCAATCTGATGATTGTCGACCCGTGCGACGCGCTGGAAATCGAACAGGCCGTGCCGGCCATCGCCGCTCACCAAGGCCCGGTCTATATGCGTTTGCTGCGCGGCAATGTGCCGTTGGTGCTGGACGAGTACGGTTATAAATTCGAGATCGGCAAGGCCAAGACCCTGCGCACGGGCAACGACGTGCTGATCATCTCCACCGGGCTGATGACCATGCGCTCACTGGAGGCGGCCAAGCAATTGCAGGCCGACGGCATTGATGTGGCCGTGCTGCACGTGCCGACCATCAAGCCGCTGGATGAACAAACCATTCTCGCCGAAGCGCGCAAATCCGGGCGTCTGGTGGTCACAGCCGAGAACAGCTCGATCATCGGCGGTTTGGGTGAGGCGGTTGCCGGTTTGTTGTTGCGCAATGGCGTGACGCCCACCTTCAGGCAGATCGCGTTGCCCGACGCCTTCCTTGACGCCGGCGCCCTGCCGACGCTGCATGATCGCTACGGCATCTCGACGCCGGCCGTTTGCGCGCAGATCAAAGCCTGGCTGTAACTCCACCGTGGGCGGCGCTTCGATCAGAGGCGCTCGTTCATTCGAAAACAGGAGGCAGAACGTGAAAGCACATGAACTGCTGGATCCCGACTTCAAAAGCTTTTTAACCCCCGGCGCAGAAGCCTGGACGTTGGAAACGCTGCCCGCGATCAGGGAGCGTGTTCACGCGACATTCAAATCCCGAGAACAAGCGCGCGGTGAAAGCCAATGGATAAAGTCCCAGGACGGTGAGGATTTGCGCCTGTGTCTTTACCGGCCCGCCGCCGCAGCACCGGACGGTAATTTTGCGGTGATCCTGTACATCCACGGTGGAGGTTTCGTCCTCGGTTGCCCCGAAATGGCCGATGACTATCTGGCTAACCTCGCCGAAGCACTTCAGGCGATCATCGTCGCCGTCGATTACCGTCTCGCGCCAGAGCCCCCCTTCCCTGTTCCTCTGGAGGATTGTTACACCGCCCTCGGCTGGGTTTTCGCCCACCAGCAAACGCTCAATATTGACGCCGACAAAGTAATCGTCATGGGCCACAGTGCCGGCGCCGGGCTGGCAGCAGCGCTGGCCATTGTGGCGCGGGATCGCGGCGAACATCCCATCGCCAGTCAGGTGCTGGTTTATCCGATGCTCGATTACCGTTCGGGCAGCGCAGCCTCGCCTCAGCAGAACAGCACGACCGGCGTGATTGGCTGGCCAGCGCAAGCCAACCAGTTCTGCTGGGATTGCCTGCGCGCTGACCAAGCGCTGGATGATCTGCCAATCGGCTGGTTTTCGCCGGCCCTGCAGGACGATCTGCGTGACTTGCCACCGACGTTTCTGGCCGTCGGGGCGCTGGATCTGTTTCTGGAAGAGGACGTGGCATTTGCCCTGCGTCTGTCCCGCGCCGGGGTTGCCGTCGAACTGCATGTCTACCCTGGGGCGCCGCATATGTTTGATCAGTGCCCCGGCAGTGTTAGCGATCAGTCTGCGCTGGATATCGTCCGATCACTTCGGCGATCGATAGCTAGCGCATTAACTGCTGAGGGATAGAAAGAACAGCTGAAACGGTACAACGGGATTTCTTATACAAAGCCTTTCCCCCCTCCCACGCTTATTGATTAATACCTTCGCAGACAGGCAACTGCGGAGTGTGGCCTGCGCTTTGAGAAATTCAATATCGCTTAGCCATCACCCTCGGCGATTCCGCCCGGACCTTTTCCAGCGTCCCTTTGGATAATGTCGAAAACGACACATTTTGTTGCATCCAAAAAGCGCTTGGATCCAACGTCCCGACAAACGGTAACGACCTGAATAGATCAGATTTTCAAATAGATAAACGTGGGCAAATGGCCCATCCATACGCTCGTCAAAAATCAGGCAGCCCCATCTGACACTCCCTATCTATGGTTTTAAAACCACCCGTGGACGTCCGCCCCACCCATTTACAGGGAGTAGTAATGGACAACATCGTCATTGCCGACAAAGCCAATTCTCAGCTCACTGCCCAGAACTGGGGCAATGTTCAGCTCAGTCAGCCTTCAGTTGTACAAATGCCGGTTCGGCCCGATCAATTGGCGTCGACCAGTCGCAGCGGTCAGGATTTGATCGTCAATCTGAAGTCCGGCGAGCAAATCAAAATCTCCAATTTCTTTGTCACCAGCCCTGACGGCGTGCCCAATGACATTGTCTTTCAGGGTGACGACGCGACGCTGTGGCAGGCGCGCTACAGCGCCGAGCCGTTCAATGGCTTTACCTTTGACGAAATCAATTCGCTGGACGAGCTGATCGCTGGCGTCGGAGTGGTGGATGGTGCGACGCCGGCCTGGGCGATTGCCGGGCTTGGCCTGTTGGGCGCGGGTGGTGCGGCAGCCGCTGCCGGCGGAAGTGGGGGCGGCGGCGGTGGCGGTGGCGGTGGTGGTGGCGGTGGAGACGCGACGCCTCCGGCGCCCGCGACCGGATTAACCTTGTCGGCCGATGGCCGGGTGCTGAGTGGTTTTGGCGAAGCTGGCAGTGTCGTTCAGATACGCGATGCAGCCGGCAACCTTTTGGGTTCCGGAACCGTTGGCGTCGATGGCAGTTTCCAGGTCGACCTGGGTACGCCGCAGAACAATGGTCAGCCGCTCGACGTCACGCTCACCGACCCTGCGGGCAACGTTTCGACACCCGGTACGGTCACTGCGCCGGATACCACCGCGCCCACCGCGCCTGGCAACCTCGCTGTGAGCGCCGATGGCACGCAACTCGGCGGCACCGGTGAAGTCGGCTCGACCATCCAGGTGCGCGCCGCCGATGGCAGCCTGCTCGGCAGCGCCGTGGTTGCGGCCGATGGCACCTTCAGCGTCGTCCTCAGCCCCGCGCAAACCGGCGGTCAGCCGCTGACAGTGAATGCCACCGATGCCGCAGGCAACACCTCGACCGGCGCAACGGTCAGCGCGCCGGAGATCGTCGAACCGACGACGCCAGGCAATCTTGGTTTGAGCAGCGACGGCAGCCAACTGACCGGCACCGCCCGGGCCGGCACCACGATCGAAGTCCGTGCCGCCAACGGCGAATTGCTCGGGCGTGCGGCGGTGGCTGCTGACGGCACTTTCCTGCTGACGCTGACTCGTGCACAGGCCAACGGTGAAACCTTCAGTGTCGTGGCAGTCAACAGCGCCGGTGCGCAATCGCCGGCCATCACCTTCAATGCGCCGGACATCACCGGCCCCGCCGCTGCGACGGATCTGGCCGTGAGCAGCGATGGCCTCTCGGTCACCGGCCGTGGCGAACCCGGCAGCACAGTCGGCGTCACCAATGCCCAAGGCACACTGCTGGGGACAGCTCTGGTCGCCGCCGATGGCTCGTTCACTGTGCAACTCAACGCCGCGCAAATCGATGGTGAGGCGCTGAGCGTGCAGGTCACCGACGCCGCTGGCAACCCTTCGCCAGCAGCGACCGTTATCGCTATAGATCTCGATGGCCTGACTCAACCCAGCGACATCGCGGTGAGCATCGATGGCACGCAGTTGAGTGGGCGCGGCCAGGTCGGTTCGACCGTAACGGTGCGCGACGCCAACGGCAATGTGCTCGGCACGGCCGTGGTGGCGGCGGACGGCACGTTCAGCCTGCAACTGAGCAGTCCACAGAACAACGGCGAAACACTGCAGATCAGTGCCAGCGACGCCGCTGGCAACACCTCCGCGCCGCTGAGCTACGTCACACCTGACACCCAAGGGCCGACGGCCGTCTCCGATCTCGCGCTCGACGCTCAGGGGCAGACGCTCACCGGTAAGGGTGAGTTGGGTGCGTCAGTCACCGTGCGCGATCCGGCCGGCAATATCATCGGCACCGGCACGGTGGGTGCCGACGGTAATTTTACCGTTCCACTTTCCACACCACAGACCGATGCGCAACAACTGCAAGTGATCCAGACCGATGCGGACGGCAATCCTTCGGCGCCGGTCAACGTGATCGCACCCGATCTGACCACGCCGGTTGCCGTGACCGATATAAGCATTTCCGCCAATGGCGCCGTGGTCTCCGGCGCGGGTCAGATCGGTGCGACCGTTACTGTCGCTGACACCAATGGGACCGTGCTGGGAACAGCTGTCGTCGGCAGCAACGGCCGGTTCGAAGTCACCCTGTCCTCGCCACAAACCAATGGCCAGAACCTCAGCGTCGTGCAGACCGATGGCTCGCCGTCGGGCTCGCTGGCAGTTCCAGTTGAAGCGCCGGATATCCAGGCCCCAACGGCTCCTTCGGATCTGACGCTGAATGCAGGTGGCACTGAACTGAGCGGCACCGGCGAACCCGGTGCCACCGTGTCGGTCAAGGATTCGGCCGGCAATGTGTTGGGCACCGCGATCGTCGACGGCAGCGGCGCCTTTACAGTGCCGCTGAACAGCCCGCAGATCGAAGGCCAGCAACTGCAAGTCAGCCAATCCGATGGCGTGAACGTTTCTCCCAGCACACCACTGACGGCGACGGACACCACCGCGCCGCTGGCGCCGGACAATGTCGTGCTCGCCAGTAACGGCGTGACCTTGACCGGCACCGGGCAAGCGGGCAGCACCGTAACCGTCAGCGCGCCCGACGGCACGGTGCTCGGCACTACGGTGGTCGCCAGCGACGGCAATTTCAGCGTCAACCTGAGCCCGGCTCAGCTCGACGGTCAGGTGCTGAACGTGATCCAGACCGACGCGAGCGCCCTGCCCTCGCCGGCCACGCCGGTCACCGCACCGGACATCACCGCCCCGCCTGCACCGACCGGGCTGGTCGTCGATCCTTCGGGTGCCACCGTCACCGGTACCACGCAACCCAATAACACGGTGCAGGTGCTGGATGCCGACGGCAACGTCATCGGCACCGCGACCGCTGACGGCACGGGCGCCTTCACGGTCAACCTCGACACGGCTCAGACCAATGGCGAAGCCTTGCAAGTCGTGGTGTCGGACGGCGCCAACAGTTCGCTGCCAGGCAGCGTTGCCGCGCCGGACAGCACCCCGCCGGCAGCGGTCAGCGATCTCGCGCTCAACCCGGCCGGCACGCAGGTCTCTGGCCTTGCCGAACCGGGCACCACGGTCACCGTCAGCATTGCCGGCGGTGGCGCTGTGCTGGGCACCGCGACGGCCGATGCGGATGGCCGCTTTGTCGTGACCCTCAGCCCACCGGCCGAGCCTGGCGGCAATCTGGAAGTCATCAGCACGGATGGCGGCGGCAATGATTCGCCCGTCGTGCCGCTGGCAGGACTGGACGGTACCCAGGTCGCGACCCCGACCGATCTGGCCTTGAGTGCCGATGGTTTCACCCTGACTGGCGCCGGTACGCCCGGTTGCACCGTGACGGTGACCAGCAGCAGCGGCGCTGTGCTCGGCTCAGGTCTGATCAACAGCTTCGGCCGCTTCACCCTGTTGCTCAGCAGCAAACAGATCAACGCGCAAGTCCTCCAGGTGACGGCCACCAGTCCCGACGGTGACGTGTCGATTCCGGGCACGGTGACGGCGGTCGATGGCACGGCGCCGGACGCTGTGACCAATCTGGCGCTGAACACCAACGGCACGACACTCACTGGACGCGGAGAGGCCGGGGCGACGGTCACTGTCACCGACGCCACAGGTACCGTGCTCGGTACTGCACTGGTCGCCAGCAACGGCACGTTCAGCCTGACGCTGACGCCGGCACAACTTAATGGCCAGGCGCTTACCGCGATCCAGAGCGACGCCGCTGGCAACCTGTCGCAACCTGCCGGCATCATTGCCAGCGATCTGCAACCGCCAGCCGCAGCGATTGGCGTTACGATCAATGACGTCGGCACCGTGGTCAAAGGCCAGGGCGAAGCCGGCAGCACCGTGACCGTGCGCGATGCCGCCGGTAACGTGTTGGCCACCGGCGTAGTCGATCAGAGCGGCAACTTCCAGGTCACCTTGCCCAATGCGCAGAACACCGGCGAAACCCTGCAGGTCACTCTGACCGACGCCAATGGCAACGCCTCGACTTCCACTGGCGTGATCACCGTCGATGGCACCCCGCCCGCCGCTGTGCAGAATCCACTGATCAGCGCCGATGGCAGCACCCTCAGCGGCACTGGTGAGGCTGGCGCAACAATCAATGTCACCACCGCCAACGGCACCTTGCTCGGCAGTGCCGTGGTTGGCGCGGACGGCGCCTTCAGCGTGACCCTGGCGCCCGCGCCGACCAACGGCGAGGCGCTGGCGATCAGCCAGACCGACCCTGCCGGCAATGTCTCGCCGTCGACCAGCGTCAATGCGCCCGACATCAGCCCACCAGCTGCACTGACCCAAGTCGCGGTGAATGCTGACGGTGTCACCGTCACTGGTCATGGCGAACCGGGCGCAACGGTGTCCGTGCGCAGCGCCGACGGCACCTTGCTCGGCACCGCGCAGGTCGGCAGTGGCGGCGCGTTCACGGTCACCCTCAACGCAGCACAACTGAATGCCGAAGTGCTGACCGTCACTCAGGAAGATCCGCCGGGCAATGTCTCGACGGCGGTTGAAGTGGTTGCGGTGGATCTGACTGCGCCGGCGATCCCGAGCGGCTTGACCTTGAATGCAGCAGGCGTGCAACTGGCCGGTAACGCCGAGGCCGGCAGTACGGTGACCGTACGCGACAGCCAGGGCAATCTTCTCGGTACCACCACGGCGGCCGCAAACGGCACTTTCCAGATTACCCTCAACAGCCCGCAAACCAACGGCCAGTCGCTGAACGTGACGGCCACCGATGCGGCAGGCAATCCGTCATCCCCGGCAATCGTCAATGCCGTCGATAGCACGGCACCGTTGGTAGCGAGCGATCTGGCGGTGAGCGCCAATGGTGCCACCCTGACCGGCATTGGTGAGGTCGGCGCCAGCGTGGAAGTTCGCGATGCCGGCGGTGTTTTGCTGGGTACTGCGACCGTTGCCAGCAATGGCAATTTCAGCGTCACGTTGTCCCCGGCGGCGGTGGCTGGATCGAATCTTTCCGTGGTGCAGATCGATGCTGCCGGCAACACCGGACCGGCGGCGCCGGTGACTGCACCGGGCAATCTGGCGGAAAGTGCACCGACCAATCTGGCCCTCAGCGCCGACGGTCTGACCCTCACCGGCTCGGCCACCGCCGGCAGCACCGTGAGCATTCGCAATGCCTCGGGCGTGTTGCTCGGCAGCGCGCTGGTGTCGGCCAATGGCACTTTCAGCGTCACCCTCAACGCCGCGCAACTCAACGGCGAACAGCTGTCTGCCGTGGCAACCTCGAGCACCGGCATTAATTCGTCGCCGACCGACTACACCGCTGCCGATATCGCCGCGCCAACACCGCTGAGTGAACTAAGCCTGGCACCGAATGGCACGGCCCTGACCGGGCGCGGTGAAGCCGGCGCCACCGTGACCGTGCTCGGCACCGGCGGAACGGTTCTCGGCAGCGCGGTGGTGGCGGCCAACGGCACCTTCAGCGTCACCCTCAGCCCGGCACAGACCTCTGGCCAGACTTTGAGCCTGAGCCAGGCCGACGCCGCCGGCAACGAATCCAACAGCGTCAACCTGATCGCCCCGGATCTGATCGCGCCCAATGCGCCGGCGGCGCTGGTGGCAAGTGCTGACGGCACCTTGCTGTCGGGTACCGGTGAGGCCGGCACCACGGTCAACGTGTACAACGCCGCCGGAGCGCTGGTCGGGACAGGCACCGTGAGCATCGACGGCACGTTTGCGATCACCCTGACCACGCCGCAAGCCAATGGCCAGGCGCTGACCGTGTCGCTGACGGATGCGGCGGGCAACACCTCGACAGCCACGCCGTTCACTTCGGTCGACAGCACACCGCCAGCGGCCGTTTCGCAACTGAGCATCGGCGGCGACGGCGCAAGCCTGACCGGGCGCGGCGAACCCGGCGCGCAAGTCCGGGTCATCGACAGCGACGGCAACGTGCTTGGCACCGCCGTGGTCAGCGCGACCGGTACCTTCACCCTGCCACTGAACCCAGCGTTGACCAACGCCGAAGTGATCACCGTGGTCCAGGCCGACGCAGCGGGCAACGACTCGCCGGCAGTGAACCTGACCACACCGGACTTCACCCCGCCTGATCCACTGGACAACGTCGATATCAACTCGTCCGGCGCGTTGGTCATCGGTACTGGCGAACCCGGCGCGACCGTGACCGTGCGCGATGCCAATGGCACCTTGCTCGGCACCAGCGTGGTACTCGGCGACGGCACCTTCAGCGTCACCCTCAATCCGCCGCAGATCAATGAACAGATTCTCAGCGTGCAGCAGGCTGATCCACCCGGCAACGTCAGCGCGCCGGTGTCGATCACCGCACCGGATCTGACCCCGCCAGCGACGCCGGCCGATCTGCAACTGAATGCCGATGGCGGTCTGCTCACCGGTACCGGCGAAGTCGGCGCCATTGTCCGCGTGACGTCGGCCGATGGCACCGAACTGGGCACCGGCACCGTGGGCAGCGATGGTCGTTTCGAGGTCACGGTGATCCCAACACAGACCAATGGCCAAGCGCTGTTCGTAGTGTTGGCGGATGCGGCCGGAAATGCCTCGCCTGCCGGCACCCTGACCGCGCCGGACAGCACGCCTCCTGCCGCACTGACCGATGTCGAGATCGACGCCAGCGGCAGCCTGATCACCGGCTCCGGTGCGGCTGGCTCGCAGGTGGTCGTCACCAACGCGGTGGGCACCATCGTCGGCACTGGCACGGTGCAGGCCGACGGCAGCTTCAGCGTGACGCTCGACCAGCCGCTGCTAAATGGTGAAGCCTTATCGGTGATCCAGCGTGATGCGGCGGGCAACCCTTCGCCGATCGTGCCCGTCACTGCGCCGGACATCACCCTGCCCGCTGCGCCCACCGACCTCGTTCTCACCCCTGATGGCCTGACACTGACCGGTACCGGTGAAGCCGGCGCTACGGTGCGCGTGCTCAGCGCGACTGGCACGGTACTGGGCTCGGCAACCGTGACCGGCAATGGCTCGTTCAGCGTGACCCTCAACCCGCCGCAAGTGAACGGTGAGCTGTTGAGCGTCAATCAGACCGATCTGGCATCTAACACATCGCCGGCAGCGCCCGTGCAAGCGGGCGATATCACCGATCCATTGGAGGTGGCCGACCTCAACGTCAGCCAGGACGGCTTGACCGTGACCGGTACCGGCGAGCCCGGCGCGACCGTCACCGTGCGTGACGGCACGGTGGTGCTCGGTACAGCGACCGTGGCGGCAGATGGCAGTTTCAGCGTCACGTTGTCGGCTGCGCAACTCGATGGCCGCGCACTGTCGGTCGTGCAGGCCGACGCACAAAACAACCAGTCCGAGCCCGTTCTGGTCGACGCGCCGGACAGCACTGCACCGATCGCACCAACGGTGACATCGCTGACCGGCGCCGGCACCTTGCTCGCCGGGACCGCCGAAGCCGGCAGCACCGTGACTGTGCTGTCCGCCACCGGCACCGTGCTTGGCACAGCGGTGGCATTGGGCGACGGCACCTACACCGTCACGCTGAATCCGGCCCAGGCCAACGGTCAGTTGTTGTCGGTGATCGCGACGGACGAAGCGCAAAACGCATCGCCAGTGCTGCTCTACCCGGCGGCTGATACTACCGCTCCAGATGCCGTCACCGGTCTGACCATCAGCGGCGATCTGAGCCAGCTCGCCGGTCGTGGCGAAGCCGGTGCCAGTATCGAGGTGACCGATGCGCTGGGCAACATTGTCGGCAGCGGCACAGTGGCCGCCAACGGCACATTCCTGATCGATCTGGCCCCGGGCATCACCACCGGCCAAGTGCTGACAGTGAATCAAACAGACGTCGCGACTAACGTGTCCGCAGACGCCGACCTGACTGTTCCGGCAGTGCCAGCCCCGGCTGCGCCGGACAATCTTGTGCTGACAGCCGACGGCGTGACGCTGACCGGCACGGCGGCGATCGGCACCACCATCAATGTCTACGCGCCGGACAACAGCCTGATCGGCACCGGCGTCACCGGCGGGGATGGCACGTTCAGCGTGGTGCTGACGCCTGCGCAAACCAACGGCGAAAGCCTGGAAGTCACCGCCAACACTGCGCTGGGGGGTGCCTCGCTGCCGACTGAAATCACCGCAGGTGACACCTCGGCGCCGGCGCCACTCAGCGATCTGGCGGTCAACGCCAACGGCACACTGGTCACCGGTCGCGGCGAAGTCGGCGCGTCGGTGACCATCACCGGCGCGGGCGGCGTGGTGCTGGGCAATGCGACGGTCGGCGCCAATGGCACTTTCAGCGCGCAGCTCAATACCCCGCAGGTCAACGGTCAGGTGCTCAATGCGACACAGACCGATGCGTCCAACAACAGCTCATCCGGGCTTAACGTAACTGCGCCCGATATCACTCCTCCGGCGGCTCCGACGGCGCTGGTACTCAGCGGTGCCGGTCTGGTCCTCGGCGGGCTCGGTGAAGCCGGCGCCACCGTCACTGTTCGCGGTGCGGGTGGCGCGGTGCTGGGCACGGCGACGGTGGCGGGCAATGGCTCGTTCTCGGTGACCTTGTCATCGGCGCAACTCAACGGCCAACAGTTGAGCGTCACGCAGAGTGATGCGGCGGGCAACGTTTCGCCGGTTACCAACCTCAGCGTCGCCGATACCACCGCGCCAGCGCCGCTGAGCAATGTCAGCCTGAACGGCACCGGCCTGGCGGTCAGCGGCACCGGTGAAGCCGGCGCGACCGTCAGCGTGACCAACGCAGCCGGCACCGTCCTCGGCACCGCCGTGGTCAATGCCGGCGGCACCTTCACCGTACAACTGTCCAGCGCGCAACTGAACGGCCAACAGCTCAACGTCCAACAGGCCGACCCGACGGGCAATCTGTCGCCGGTCTTCGATCTGACGGCCCCTGACGTGCAGGCGCCGATTGCAGCCAGCGGTCTGACGCTCGCTGCCAACGGTCTGACTTTGAGCGGTACGGGCGAAGCCGGTGCGACGGTCAACGTCTACGGCCCGGGCGGCGCGCTGATTGGCACTACCACCGTGGGCAGTGGCGGCACGTTCAGCTTCAACCTGAACACCGCACAACTCGACGGGCAGCTGTTGACCGTGCGTCTGGTCGACCCGGCCGGCAACCTGTCGCCCAACGCCAGCCTGACAGCGCCGGATATTACCGCACCCGGCGCGCCGACCGGCGTCAGCGTCAATGGCAGCGGCACCGTGCTCACTGGCGTCGGCGTGCCCGGTTCGACCATCAGCGTACTCGGCGCCGGCGGTGTGGTGCTCGGCACCGCGACCGTTGCCGCCAACGGCAGCTTTTCGGTAGTACTGGCATCGGCGCAGATCAACAGCCAGGTGCTCAGCGTCACCCAGGCCGATCCGAGCGGCAACGTATCGGCTGCGGCGACTGCGACGGCGCCAGACCTGACACCGCCCGCTGCGGCCACGGCGCTGCTGGTCGGTGCCGATGGCCTGAGCGTCACCGGTACCGGCGAAGCCGGCGCAACCGTGACCATCAAGTCGGCCAGCGGCGCCGTTCTCGGCACCGGCACGGTCAACAACCTCGGCGTGTTTACCGTCACCCTGAGCAGTGCGCAGATCAACGGCGAAAACCTCACCGTCAACCTCAGCGACGCACGCGGCAACGTTTCGGTGGCCGCCAACGTCATTGCGCCGGACGTCGACGTCAACGCGCCAGTGATCGCCAGCGATAACCTCGCCGTCGGCACCGTCACCCTGGCCCCCGTCACCGCCTCGCAGACCTTCAACGACTCGTTCACCACGCTGCTGGCCGGATTCTCGAAAACCTTCACTTTCACCGTCGCCGGCGGCACGCGTCTTGATCCGACCCTGACGCTGACCACCAGCAGTCTGATTTCGCTGATCGATGGCGTGGTCTACACGCTGCAAGTCAAGGATGCCAGCGGCAACTGGGTGACTCTGGATGTCAATGGCAGCGGCGGCCTGCTCGACCTGATCGCGCTCGCCGGCCAGGGTGTGCGGGTCGACATCGGTAACTTGCTGTCAGGCGATTATCGACTGACGGTTTCGAGCACCGGCATCGGCGTGCTGACCACGGTCAATACCCAGCTGCAACTGGATGTCAGCAGCCTGACCCAGTTCAACGGCATTGCCGGGCCAGCGGTGACCGGCAACGTCATCACCAACGTCGGCGTCGATGGCACGGCCGATCAGACCGGCCCGGACAACGGCGCGCAGTTGCAGATCTTCAAGAACGGCGCCTGGGTCAGCGCCGGTGCCGGCACCACGGTGCAAGGGTTGTACGGCACGCTGACCATCGACGCCAACGGCAACTACAGCTACAAACCGAACGGCAGTGTTGGCAGCGTCGGCAAGGTCGACGTGTTCAATTACCAACTGGTGCACCCGAACGGTTTGAGCGACACCGCCAATCTGTATGTGCGCATCGACAGCCCGCAAGCCAGCGAAGTGTGGAACGACGCGAACCTTGGCAGCCCGGCGCTGGTGGTGGATGCCACAGCGGACATCGCCTCGACTGACGTCACCCTGATCAACCGTGAAGTCACCACCAACTCAGCCCTCGGCACCTTCAATGTGCTGCTGGGCGGCGGCAGCGGTAACTACAACACGGTGGTCGCGGCCGATACCGTCAGTGACCTGACCGTGGTGGTCAATTCGAGCAACCTGTTGGCGCTGCTCGGTTCGATGACGGTGGGCCTGTACAAACTCAACACGGCGACCAACCAGTACGTGCTGGTCAAGAGTTACGGCGGTAACGCCTTGGTCAATCTCGGCGGCGGCAACTACGGGATCAAGTTCGACGACCAGACCGCCGGCAGTTATCAGGTGCGGGTGGCCGTGGGCGGCCTCGGCCTGCTGACCAGCGTCAACACCAGCCTGATCAACGTCGCGACCTACAACAATCAGTTCGTGGTCGGCAGCTACACGCCGGTATCGGGCAATCTGCTCACCGACACCGCTGGCGGCGGCGCCGATGTGTTGGGCTCGGTCTATACCTTGCTCAGCGTGCTGGTCGCTGGGAGTTACGTCGCGCCGGGTTACAACGGCGTCTCGCTGGTCGGCAACTACGGCACCCTGGTGGTCCAGGCCAACGGCAACTACACCTACACGCTCAAGGCCGGCCTGACCGATGCGGTGATCGGCCAGGAAGACACCTTCACTTACCAACTCACCCACCCCAACGGCACCGTGGATACCGCGACGCTGACCATCGACCTGAACAATGCCGGCGCATTCGCCAGCACCGCGTTCTCGGCACTGGCCAGCGATGACCTCGGTCTGGCCCATGCCACTGGCAGTGACTTGATCCAGGGCACCGAGGGCAACGACACCCTCGACGGCTCGCACGGTGGCGCCGTGACCCTGCAAGGTGGCGGTGGCGACGACACGCTGATCATCGCCGATCAGCAGTTCACCTCGGTGGATGGCGGCAGCGGCACCGACACCCTGCTCTGGGCCGGTGGCGACGTGTCGATCAACCTCGGCGATCTGCAGAGCAAGATCCACAACGTCGAGATCCTCGATCTCAACCATTCCAGTGCGGTTGCGCTGACACTGAATCTCAGCGATCTGCTGGCGATCACGTCCTCGGACAACAACACCCTGCTGATCAAGGGTGACGACAGGGACAGCGTGCACATGACCGATGGCTGGGTCGCCGATGGCACGCAACAGGCCGACGGCATCGACTATGTTCAATACACGGCACAGGAGGATCCGAGCCACCACTTGTGGGTACAGAACGGCATTCAAGTGGTTTGAAACAAGACATCAAACGTTGGTCTCTCAACAGTAAGGGAAGTCTGTGGAGTCAGTTTTTCGCCAGAAATGGCCGGTGGTCCTGTTGACCATCGGCCTCTACCCCGCTTTCACCGTCGACGTTCGCGCCGACGACAATCTCGACAGCAGCTTGCGCAGCATCAGCCCGTCGCAACTGCAACAACCGGCAGGCAATGACAATCGTCAGCGCCCTGCCCCTGCTTCAAAAACGGCCGCCAACGCAGATACTTTGGGGCTGGAACAAGCGGTCAGGCTCGCCGTGGACTGGCACCCACGCATCGGCGAAGCCATCGGCACCCTGTTCCAGCAAGGCGAAGGCGTCAACGTCGCCGAATCCGGCTATTACCCGCAGGTCACCGGCGGCATCAAGGGTGGCTACACCAGCGGTTACGGCAGCGATGCCGGCAGCCAATCGGTGAACATTTCCCTCAAGCAGATGCTGTATGACTTCGGCAAGGTTTCCAGTTCGGTCGACGCCGCCCGCGCCCGGGTGGCGCGCAGTCAGGCCGGGATTCTGCTGGCGATCGACGACATCGCCCGCGACACCGCCAGGGCCTACATCGAGGTGCAGCGTTATCAGCGTCTGCTTGAGGTTGCGCGCGAGCAGATTCAGGGCATCGGCGGCATCGTCGACCTGGCCAAGCAACGCAGCGACATGGGCGCCAGCACCCGTTCCGATATGGTCCAGGCACAGTCCCGGGCCGAAGGCGCGACGGCCACATTGCAGGAATTCAAGGCGCAATACGCGCGCTGGCAAGCAACGCTGACCAGCTTGCTTGGACGGCGCACGCCGCCGGCAGTCAGCGACGCCGCCGCGCCGACGTTGACTCAGGCCTGCGACGCCTCGCATATCTCCGACACCCTGCCCGCCGTCCTCCAGGCCGCCGCGCAACGCACTCAGGCCCAGGCCGAGCTGGCCCAGGCCAAAGCCGAGGCCTATCCGACCCTGTCGCTGCAACCCTCGGTCAACCAATACCTGGACGACCACTACGACGATCAAAACTCGCGGGCCGATCGCACTCAGGTCGGGATCTTCCTCAACCTCGAAGTGCCGATCTATCAGGGCGGTGCGATCAGTGCGCGCAGCCGCGCCGCCGGGCATGCGCTGACCGCAGCGGATTCGGCCGAAGACTTCGCCCGCCTGCAAGCGCGCCAGGGTCTGGCCGAAGCCCAGGCGCAAACCTCGGGCCTGAACCGGCGGCTGCGCTCGCTGGAATTTCGCCAGACCAGCATCACCGAGGCGCGCATGTTGTATGGCCGCCAGTACCTGGAACTGGGCACGCGGCCGCTGCTCGACCTGCTCAACGCCGAGCAGGAAATCCATCAGTCGCGCTTTGATCTGGTCAACACCCAGGCTGATCTGCAACGCCTGCAGATCGACTGCTTCTACAACAGCGGTGCGATTCGCCGGGTCTTCGGCATCGACCACAGCGCCATCCAGAATGTCGAGATCCTGCCATGACCGATGCCAGCATCACTGTTCCCGAACCCGCTGCTGCCGAAGCTCGCGAAGATTATTCACCGTGGCTGGAAGCGGTGTTGAAGGTCGCCCGTCACTATCGCCTCGACGTCTCGCCGGAAAGCGTGCGCCTGGCCTCGGTGCACAGCGAAGGCCGCGTCGAAGAAGTGGTTCGGCACATGGCGCGTCAGGCCGGTTTGAGCGTGAAATTCGCGGTATTCGACAGCAAGAGCCTGAGCCGCTGGCGCACGCCGCTGGTGGTGCAACTGCGTGATGGTCAGGTCGGCGTGCTCGAAAGCATCGGTGAGACCGGAGAGCTGGGCATCTGCTTCAGTGGCGATCAAGGTTTGCAAAGTCGCATGGAGGCTGGCGCGCTCGCCGAACAGGCATTGCGCACGGTGATTCTGCGTCCGACGCAACCGGTGGCGGACGTGCGCACCAACGATTACATCAAGCCCTACGACGAGCACTGGTTCCGGCGCATCGTCCTCACCGATCTGCGGCCCTACAGCCAAGTGATGATCGCCTCACTGGTCGCGAATCTGCTGGGCATGGCCGGGGTGCTGTTTTCCATGCAGGTGTACGACCGGGTGATTCCGGCCGAGTCGCTGCCGACCCTGTACGTGTTGTTCGGCGGGGTGATGCTGGCGCTGCTGTTCGATTTCGTCATGCGCATTCTGCGTCTGCGCATCACCGATGTGCTGGGCAAGCGCGCCGATTTGCGCGTCTCCGATCTGGTCTTCGGCCACGCTTTGCGCCTGCGCAATTCCGCACGGCCGAAATCCACCGGTTCGTTCATTTCGCAATTGCGCGAGCTGGAGCAGATCCGCGACCTGATCACCTCCAGCACCGCCACGGCACTGGCGGACATGCCGTTTTTCCTGCTGTTCCTGCTGGTGTTCTATTTGATCGGCGGGCCACTGGTGCTGATTCCACTGGTGGCGCTGGTGTTCATGTTGCTCCCCGGGATCATCGTGCAACCGCGTCTGGCGCGACTGGCCAATGCCTCAATGCGTGAAGCTGCGCTGCGCAACGCCATGCTGGTAGAAAGTATTCAGGGCCTCGACGACATCAAGGCATTGCAGGCCGAGCAGCGTTTCCAGCAACAGTGGAACCAGTACAACGCCGCCTCGGCGGACAGCAGCCTGCGCCTGCGCACCTTGACCAACAGCCTGGTGGCGTGGACGCAGAACGTGCAAGGCGGAGTGTTCGCAGTGGTCATCGTGTTCGGCGCGCCGATGGTGATTGCCGGCGACCTGACCACCGGCAGTCTGGTCGCGGCGTCGATTCTGTCGTCGCGGATGATGGGGCCGATGGCGCAACTGACCCACGTGCTCACCCGATGGCAGCAGGCCAAGGTCGCGCTCGAAGGCTTGAACCGGATCATGCAGATGCCGGTGGATCATCCCGAGGGCAGCCAGCGCGTGCACCTGCCGGCGATTCGCGGCGACTACCGCATGCGTCAGGCCAGTTTTCGCTACAGCGAGGAATCGACCCCGGCGCTCAACAACATCGACCTGAGCATTCGGCCCGGCGAGCGCATCGCCCTGCTCGGCCGCAACGGTGCTGGCAAGTCGACGTTGCTGCAAGCACTGGGCGGCGCGATGGATCTGAGCAGCGGTGAAACCACTCTGGACGGCATCGCCCTGGCACATCTGGATCCGGCCGATCTGCGCCGCGACGTCGGCCTGCTGTCGCAACAGGCGCGACTGTTTCATGGCACCTTGCGCGACAACATCACCCTTGGCGCCGGTCAGGCCAGCGATCAGGAAATCATCGCCGCGCTGAATGTCACTGGCGCGCTGGACTTTGTTCGGCAGCTGCCCAAAGGCATGGATCACCTGGTGCTTGAGGGCGGCCTGGGTTTGTCCGGAGGTCAGCGTCAAAGCCTGTTGCTGTCACGCTTGTTGATCCGTCAGCCACAAGTGCTGTTGCTCGACGAACCGACGGCCGCGCTGGATGACGTCACCGAGCGTCTGCTGCTGGAAAAACTCGCGAGCTGGACCCAGGGCCGAACGCTGGTGGTTGCCACGCATCGGGTCAGTGTGTTGCAACTGGTCGAGCGGATCATCGTTCTCGACAATGGACGCATCGTCATTGACGACCACCGCGACGCGGCATTGGCGCGGCTGCGCGCACCGGGCAAAGGAGTGGCGGTATGAAGCCGATGATGACCGATGTGCCGGACCCGATGTCCTACCTCGACGGCCGCGATGAGCGTGCGCTTGCCGGTGGCGCAAAGGTGATCTGGGGGTGCGCGCTGATGCTCGCCTGCTTCATTGCCTGGGCGGCGTGGTTTGAAATCGTCGAGGTCTCGACCGGCACCGGCAAAGTGGTGCCGAGCTCGCGCGAGCAAGTGATTCAGTCGATGGAGGGCGGCATTCTCGAGCAGC
This sequence comes from Pseudomonas sp. CCNWLW23, assembly GCF_037095675.1. Classification (NCBI taxonomy): domain Bacteria; kingdom Pseudomonadati; phylum Pseudomonadota; class Gammaproteobacteria; order Pseudomonadales; family Pseudomonadaceae; genus Pseudomonas; species Pseudomonas sp. CCNWLW23. The sequence continues at coordinate 292,021 of NZ_JBAWKM010000002.1, forward strand.
TCAATGTCAGCGAAGGCGCATTGGTCGAGCGCGGGCAGATCCTCGCGCAACTGGACCCGGTAAAAAACCAGTCCAACGTCGGCGAAAGCGCGGCCAAGTACCGCGCGGCGCTGGCCAGCGTCAACCGCTTGCAAGCCGAAGTCAGCGAAAAGCCGCTGACCTTCGACGCATCGCTGCAGGAATTTCCCGATCTGATCCGCGCCGAAACCGAGCTCTACCAGACCCGGCGCAAAGGTCTGGCGGAAACCCTAGACGGTATTCAGAGCTCGCTGAAACTGGTGCGCAGCGAACTGGCGATCACTGAAAACCTGGCGAAGATCGGCGCCTCGAGCCGGGTCGAAGTGCTGCGCCTGACCCGTCAACGCTCGGAGCTGGAATTGAAGGCCACCGAAGCCCGCTCCGATTACATGGTCCGCGCCCGCGAAGACCTGGCCAAGGCCAACGCCGAAGCGCAGATGCTCGAAGCGGTGATCCGTGGGCGCACCGATTCACTGTCGCGCCTGACCCTGCGCTCGCCGGTGCGCGGCATCGTCAAGGACATCGAGGTCAGCACGATTGGCGGCGTCATTGCGCCCAACGGCCAGGTCATGCAGATCGTACCGCTGGATGAACAACTGCTGATCGAGACGCGTATCTCGCCGCGCGACATCGCCTTCATTCACCCGGGCCAGGCGGCGAAAGTGAAAATCACCGCCTATGACTATTCGATCTACGGCAGCCTCGACGGCGAGGTGGTGACGATCTCGCCGGACACCATCCAGGACGAAGCCAAGCCGGAAATCTTCTATTACCGCGTGTTCATCCGTACCGCTTCGGATGAACTGCGCAACAAGGCCGGGAAACGCTTCGCCATTGTGCCCGGGATGATCGCCACGGTGGACATCCGTACCGGCGAAAAAACCGTGCTGGACTATCTGATCAAACCGCTCAACCGCGCCCGCGAAGCGTTGCGCGAACGCTGATCAGCGGCTGGCGAGTTTGGTCGCTGGTGGCGCTGTCGGGGTGATGCTGGCCTGATAGCGCGACCACTCGCGATTGATCTCCGCGTACGGCAGGAAAATGCTCACGCGCGGTTGATCGAGCAAGTCCTTGCGCTTGAGGCGGCTGACATCATCGCGGGTGAGAAACGCCACGTTGATGCCAACCACTTTGCCATCGGCGGAGAACACCGGCCCGCCGGACATGCCTTTGGCCAGCGCGCCATTATGGGTGCCGTAAAGCACGTTGCCCTCTTTGACGTCGAGGCGAACCATCGCCGGCAACGCCTGGCCGGTGCCTTTGACAGACATGTACAGCGAATTGAAGCCCACCGAAGTCAGCTCCTCGCCCGGCTTGTAGCCGCGCCACGCCGGCACGCTATTGGCCTTGTGACGGAAGAACTGCACATCTGCCTGCCCCTGGAAAACCGTGCCCGACAAGTAAGGAATGTGCTTCACCGTCACGGCGAAGTCTTCATTCCATTGCACAGCCGAACCCATCAGCACGTACGGCAAAGGCGCGCCGGAGTGAACGACAAAGGCTTGGTCTAAAACAGGATCCTGAACAAAAGCGACTGGCATTCCATTGCACCCGCTGAGCAGCAACGACGCTGCAACAAGTGACTTGAGGGGGCGCATTTTCGGTACATCTTGAAGTGAGGAAAGGTGCTGCAATATGTCATTGCGCCATCACTTTGGGCAATAGGCTCAGCCTACCGCTTGTCGGCGTGCGATATAGTGGGTCAATGATTGGATCCAAGCAATTTTCCGGCAATACGCGCAATCAACAGCGAATGAACGCAAATGATCGCGATTGTCTTCAACCAGGTCGATTGATCCCATGCTGACGAAGCTTGCGGTACAGCGTATTGCGGCTAATCCCCAGACGACGGGCAACTCGCGCGACATGCCAGTGTTCAGCTTCGATCATGCTGAGCAGAGTTTGCCGTTCGGATACGCCCAGTGGATCGTCAACAGGTTGGTCGTCACTTGCGGGCAGTAACTCGTGCACGTCCTCCAGCGTGACCCGGCCTTCCACTGCCAACGCCACCAACGTCCGCAAACAGGTGCGCAGTTGCCGGACGTTGCCCGGCCAGGGCTGCGCCAGCAAGCGCTCTCGAACTCCCGCTTGCAGCCGCACAGTGGCGCCCGCCGCTTCTTCGCGCAGCAGCAGGTCGAGCAGACGGCCCTTGTCGGAACGCTCGCGCAGCGGCGGCAGTTCCACAGCGAAACCGCCAATGCGATAGAACAGGTCCTCGCGCAGGCGTCCGTCGGCCACGCAGGCTGGCAGATTCTGGTGACTGGCGCTGATCAGGCGTACATCAAGCGGTCGCGGCGTTGCGCTGCCCAGCGGCACGACCTGGCGCTCTTCGAGCACCCGCAGCAGACGGGTCTGTAGCGCGAGGGGCATGTCGCCGATTTCGTCGAGAAACAGAATGCCGCCATGGGCCTGCTCAAGCTTGCCGACCATGCCGTCCTTGCGCGCGCCAGTGAAGCTGCCGCCGCGATAGCCGAACAGCTCGCTTTCAATCAGCGTCTCGGGGATCGCCGCGCAGTTGATCGCGACAAACGGCTGGCCGGCGCGGGAGCTGGCGCGATGCAGCGCTGCCGCAAAGGCCTCCTTGCCGGTGCCGGTTTCACCTTGCAGAAACACTGGCACGTCGCGCTCCAGTACACGGAGTGCGCGGGCGAATCCGCGTTGCAGGCGCGGGTCTTCCAGGCATACGCGCTCATCCTTGATTGCCGGGACAGGTGCAAGCGTCAACGGCGCGGAGCGGATCGGTTCGCGCAACTGGCCGTAGAACAAGCGCCCGTCGGCCAGGCGCATCGGCCAGCAGACGTGCGTCTGAGCACTGGCCTGATCGAGCAACTGCTCCATCGGCGTTTCCAGCAACATGGTCAACGACTGCCCGACCATCTGCTCGCGGCTCAGGCCCAACAGATCCAGCGCCGCCGCATTCACCGAACAGATCCGCGCACTCTCGTCGAAGCTGAGCAGGCCTTCACCCAGCAGCCCGACAAACCCGGCATCGGGATGAAACCGCAGCAAATAGCGTTGCGGATCGTGGCCAAGGAAAAAACAGCTCTCGATCAACCTGGCCGACAGATTGGTCAGGGCCATGGCCTTGAAGCGTTGCTCAAGGCTGCTGTCCTCGCGCACGGAGGAAAGGTTGAGCACCGCGAGCAACTCACCGCTGGCGTCGAATATCGGGCTGGCCGAACAGGTCAGGCCGACGTGCTGGCCACGGAAATGCTCGTCGCGGCGAATGGTCACGTGCTGGCGCTCGACCAGGCAGGTGCCGACACCGTTGGTGCCCTCGTGCTCCTCGCTCCAGACCGAGCCGAGCCACAGCCCGGAGCGCTGGAACTCGCCGCGTTCGGCTTCGTTGAACACGCTGTCGATCGCCACGCCGCGCGCATCGGTGAGCAGCACGACATGGCCGTCACGTCCCAGTTGCTGGTGCAGGCTGTTCATCTGCCAGTGCGCCACGGAAATGATGTGTTCCAGCGGCGCACGGTGTTCGCGCAAACGCGCCTGTTCGAGCACGTCCGGCGCGCGGCGGCTGGCCGGATCAAGCTGGTATTGATCCAGGCAGCGCCGCCACGAACGGGTGATCGCCAGGTCTGCCGCCGCGCTGTGGCTGGCAACAGAGCCCTGCACGGCTTGCAGTACCTGGCGCGCGTGGGCGTTGATCGAGGCCGGTTTCATTGTTGTTGTTCTCCGCTTCGGTGAAGACACGGGTGTGTCCGCAGCTTAGATGAAAAGCTCGTTGCGGGGGAATTTCGCGCCGAGTGACACAGTGTCATCCGCGATTCTCGAATTTGTGACATGTCGCCTGCGCCAAGCCTTGTCGGCCTTTGCATCAAACGCTCTGGCCCGCGCCTTTCAATGAGATGGCCCAAGCCTTGCTCTGATGCCATGGCTTACCAAAACAACAAGATCGGGAGTGGCCCCATGAACATCGCTATTGAAACCCCTTTGCAATCGCCAACAGCGCAACTTGCGGCCTGGGTCGAACGCCTCGGCGAACGTCTGGCGCAACGAGATGTGGACGGCACGCTGGAGCTGTTTGCCGAAGAATGCCACTGGCGTGACTTGCTGCTGTTCAGCTGGAACCTCGTCACCCTGGAAGGCAAACCGGCGATTCGCGACATGCTCGAAACACGCCTTGAGCAGACCCGGCCCGAACGCTGGCAACTCGAAGGTGAAGCCACGCTCACCGATGGCGTGCTTGAAGGCTGGATGAGTCTGGAAACCGACACTGCGCGCGGCAAAGGCTACGTGCGCCTGAAGGACGGTCTGTGCTGGACGCTGCTGACCACCATGCGCGAACTCAAAGGCTTCGAAGAACCCAGCGGCCGCCGCCGGCCGATGGGCGCGAGCCACGGCCATGCCCACGCTGACAAGCGCAACTGGCTGGAGCGCCGCCGCGATGAAGAAGCGGCGCTGGGCATCACCACGCAACCGTACTGCCTGATCGTCGGCGGCGGTCAGGGCGGGCTCGGCCTCGGCGCAAGGCTCAAACGCATGGGCGTACCGACGCTGATCATCGACAAAGCCGAACGCCCCGGCGATCAATGGCGCGGCCGCTACAAGTCGCTGTGCCTGCACGACCCGGTCTGGTACGACCACATGCCCTACCTGCCCTTCCCCGACCACTGGCCGGTGTTCACCCCGAAAGACCAGATCGGCGACTGGCTGGAGATGTACACCAAGGTCATGGAACTCAACTACTGGCCGCGCACTGAATGCCTCGGCGCTACGTTTGACGAAGAGACTGGCCGCTGGACCGTGGAGGTCCTGCGCAACGGCGAGCCCGTCACCCTGCAACCGACGCAACTGATCCTCGCCACCGGCATGTCTGGCGTACCGAATGTGCCGGTGTATCCAGGCGCCGAAAACTTCCAGGGCCAGCAACATCACTCCAGCCGTCACCCCGGCGGCGATGCGTGGAAAGGCAAGCGCGCAGTGGTCATCGGCGCGAACAATTCAGCCCACGACATCTGCGCCGATCTGGTGGAAAACGGCGCCGAGGTGACCATGGTGCAACGTTCGAGCACGCACATCGTGCGTTCGGACAGCCTGATGGAACTGGTTTTCGGCGGGCTTTATTCCGAAGAGGCGCTCGAGTCGGGGCTGACCACGGACAAGGCCGACCTGCTGTTCGCCTCGATTCCGTACAAGGTCATGCCACAGTTTCATCGGCCGATCTTCGACGCGATCAAGGAGCGCGACAAGGACTTCTATGAACGCCTGAGCCGGGCGGGTTTCATGCTCGATTTCGGCGATGACGAATCGGGTTTGTTCATGAAATACGTACGCCGTGGCTCGGGTTACTACATCGACGTCGGCGCCTCGGAACTGATCGCCAACGGCACGATCAAGCTCAAGAGCGCGCCGGGCCTCGGTGTCGAACGCATCGAAGCGGATGCGGTGGTGCTCACCGATGGCAGCCGCTTGCCGGCCGATCTCATCGTTTATGCGACAGGTTATGGCTCGATGAACGGCTGGGCCGCGAAGCTGATTTCTCAGCAAGTCGCCGACAAGGTCGGACGCTGCTGGGGCCTGGGTTCCGGCACCACCAACGACCCCGGCCCGTATGAAGGTGAACTGCGCAACATGTGGAAGCCGACCCAGCAGCAGAACCTCTGGTTCCACGGCGGCAACCTGCATCAGTCACGGCACTATTCGCTGTATCTGGCGTTGCAGTTGAAAGCCCGTTTCGAAGGCCTCGATACCGATGTTTATCGCCTTGCAGAGCGGCATCATCTGGGCTGATTCCTCAAGTGGTCGTTCGTCGGTGCGCAGGCCAAGTGCACCGGCGAACTGGAAAGTGCGTGCTAGGGTGTCTAGCCCAAGCACGTTTCAATCCAGGAAAAATGAGGAGGATTCATGCCACTTCATCCCATTCTGTTCATGGGCGGCTCCGGCGCCATCGGCCACCAGACGGCCCGCGCATTGCGCGCAGCGCATCCCGACGTCCCCTTGCTGATCGGCGGACGCGACCTCGCCAAGGCTGAGCAAACCGCCGAGCAAATCGGCAATGCCCAGGGTGTGGTCATCGATGCTCGCGCAGATGATCTGGGGCTGGGTGATCGCCCGGTCAGCGCCATCGCCCTGTTCTACATGGACCACGCCCTCGCCGGGCTGCGCTTTGCGCAAAAGCGCAAGGTGCCGCACCTGAGCATCTCTTCCGGCGTGTTCGAAATCGCCCCGCAAATCGCCAGTTTCATTCACACCCCCGACGCGTCGCCCATTGTCCTCGGCTACGAATGGATGGTCGGCGCCACCACCGTCGCAACGCTGCACATCGCCAAGGCATTCGCCCGCGTGCACGACATCCGCATTCATGCCCTGGTCGACGAACAGGACGGCGGCGGCCCGACCGTAGCCGTCGATTTCGAGCACCTGAACAAAATGCTGCCCGCCGCGCTGACCCGCCGTGACGGCGAATTCATCTGGCGTGAAGGCGACGATGCCAAGGTCAGCTTCCGCGCCGTCGACGGCACGACCCTGCAGGGCGCCGGCTTCTCCTCCATCGACGTGACAGGCCTGGCCGCCGCCACCGACGCCCCGAACGTCGAGTTCAACCTCGCCAGCGGCATCAGCTCGACCCGGCGTCAGGGTCTGCCGATGTCGACGGAAATACTCATCGAACTTGAAGGCATGGATCACGATGGACAGCCGTTGCGCACACGCCACGCCGTGGTTCACCGATCAGGCGCAGCGGCGTTGACCGGGCTGAGTGTCGCTATGCTGCTGGAACGGCTGATTGGGCTGGACGGGCAAGCGCCTGTACGGCCGGGGCTGTATTTTCCGTATCAATTGCTGGAGGCGCAGGTGTTTTTACAGCGGCTGGAAAAAGACGATGGCGAGCTGATCGAATTGGACGTGTGACCCCCCTGGACAAAGGCTGGTCAATTTTGCCCGAGCGCCTGTACGACACGCTCCGCGATGGCGAGACAGCTCGTCAATCCTGGAGATTCGATGCCGAACAGATTAACCAGCCCCGGCACTCCATGCACCGATGGGCCACTGATGACAAAGTCCGCCGCCGGTTCGTGTACGGCGTTGATTTTCGGGCGGATGCCGCTATAGGCCGGTTCCAGGCTGCCATCGGGCAGGCCGGGCCAATAGCGGCGAATCGCCTGATAGAAACCTTCGGCCCGCTGAGGATCCACACGGTAATCAACCTGATCGACCCACTCGACATCCGGTCCGAAACGCGCCTGCCCCCCCAGGTCAAGCGTCATGTGCACGCCGAGACCCGCGGCTTCGGGCGCGGGATAGATGAGATGGCGAAAAGGTATCCGACCGCTGAAGCTGAAGTAGCTGCCTTTGCACAACCTGGCCAACGGGACGTATCGTGAAGACAGACCGACAATGTGACCCGCAAGCTGGGGCGCAGACAAGCCCGCACAGTTGATCAGTTCGCCACAGCTGACGTTCATGGGTTGCGCACCGCCGATCTGCAACTCAAAACCCTGCGGGCGACGACAGGCCGATTCGAACGGCGTGTTAAAGGCAAACGAGGTGCCCGCCGCCTCGGCGTCTGCCTGCAAGGCAAGCATCAAGGCATGGGAGTCGACAATTGCGGTAGAGGGCGACCAGAGTGCCGCGATACATGACAACTCAGGCTCCAGTTCCAGCGCCTGCCGGGCGCTGAGCAGTTGCAGGTCGTTGACGCCATTGCGCCGTCCCTGCTGCCATAACCGCTGCAATGCCCCGCACTGCGCCTCATCGGTTGCGACAACAAGCTTGCCCAGAGGTTGGCGCGCTACTGCGTGCGCTTCGCAAAAGGCATACAGGCGATGCCTGCCGTCGACGCACATTTGCGCCTTGAGGCTGCCAGTGGGGTAGTAGATGCCGGCGTGAATGACTTCTGAATTGCGCGAGCTGATGCCGGTTCCAATGCGTTCACCCGCCTCCACCACGATCACTTCACGGCCGCTCACGGCCAGGGCCCGGGCGACAGCCAGCCCGAGCACTCCGGCGCCAATCACGACACATTCGATATCGACGCTCACCACCTCACCGCGCGTTCAAATTGCTTGATCAGCGTGACGACCTTTTCTACATCGCCATCCGACAAATGATGGTGGCAAGGAAGTGTGATCATTTGCCGGGACAGGCGTTCGGTTGTGGGCAACGCAATGCGCGGCTGACTGCTCAACCATGCCTTCTGCCAATGAATGGGCACCGGATAATGAATGGCCGCTTGCACATCATGCTCTGCCAGATAAGCCTGCAGCTCGTCACGATGCGTGGATTGCACGACATAGTGATAGTAGGCATTTCCCGGTTTGCCGCGCCCCAGGTCAGTGCCCGTGCGGGTTGTCGAGAGGACGTCATCATAGAACGCGGCAATTTCCACGCGTCGCTTCAGCCACTGATCCAGATACTGCGCTTTGATGTTGAGTGCTGCTGCCTGCAACGAGTCGAGTCTGGAGTTGATGCCGAACCGGATCGATTCGTTACGGTTTTCCAGGCCGTGATTGCGTGCAATCCGCGCGTATTCGGCAATTCCCGGATCGCGAGTCACCAGCATCCCGCCGTCACCCAGACCACCGAGCGTCTTCAACGGATGCATGGAAAACGCTGACGCATCAGCGCGAGTGCCGACTTGCCGGCCATCGATCACGGTGCCTATCGCCTGAGCGCAATCCTCGATCACGGCAACCCCGCCCGAGCGGCACAGGTCGATGATTGGGTCGATATCCAAAGGGCGTCCGCGCAGATAGACAGGAATCACGGCTTTGGTCCGATCATTCACAAGTGGCGCAATCGTCTCGACGCTCAGGAGTTCATCGTCACCCACATCTGCCAGGATCGGCCGGGCACCAACAGCAACAATGGCTCCGACAGTGGCAACAAAGGTATTGGCGCAGGTGATCACCTCGTCACCGGGGCCGATATCGAGCGCGCGCAATGCCAGAAACAGCGCATCCGTGCCTGAATTGAGGGCAACGGCGTGCGCGCCGCCACAACGATCCGACATCCATGACTCGAACGCCAGAACCTGATCGCCGAGAATGAACTCGCCCGATTGCAACAGCTCCCGCCAGCGTTCAAAGATCTCGCCACAGAGATCCTGGGCCTGTTCCTGTACGTTATTGCACTTGATCATTACGCGCACTCCCTGGCATGAACATGATGGACGTCAGGACGATCAGCAGAGTGCCAACCGCGCTGATGACGGCGGTCAACGCAAGCGTCTGGGAATAGCCGATCATCCCGCCGACTACGCCGCTGCCCAGATAAATGAACGGGTGCACACCGCTGGTGACAAAGGTATCCACCGCCACGACTTTGCCCAGATCCTTTTCGGGCGACAGTGTTTGCATGGCGGTTGCCCAGCCGGTGAGCCAGGACGCTTCGACGATACCGACGAACGTCGCCCCCAGAACCGCCATCCATGCCGCCGTCCCCAGCCCGAGTAACGCCATCGCTCCGGCCAGGAACAACCCGCATACCACCGCAAGTCCCACCAGGCGTTCGTGCCCCGAGGCCAGCACGGTGACAACCGATCCGAGACAAGCGCCGAACCCTGATGCTGCCAGGCAATATCCCCACATTTCTTCGCTGAAACGAAGACTGATCGCGTAGGGTGCAACGACCAGAAAAATCGGAAAACACAGCACGTTCACCACCAGCGTCGCCGCAAACCCCAGCAGCAGCGTGGCGTTACGGCTGACCACGGTGATGCCCTTGAACGCCTCGCGTAGGGAGAACTCCTCTTCGGATTCATGACGGCCGACATTCGGTAACTGAGCGGTGTAAATCGCCGCGCCGAAGAAGGTCAAGCCATCGATCAGTATCCCCCAGACCGGATCCCACAAGATGATGAACACGCCCAACGTCGCCGGAAACAGAATGGCGACCAGGTTATCGATGAAGTTCATCGCGCCGTTGCCCGCGACCAGCGCCTTTTTGGGTAACAGGCTGACCAGCAGCACCTGAGCGCAGGGCCGAGAAACGCCGATGCCGATGCCGAAGATCAGATAGGCCAGCACCAGCCAGCCCCAAGGCGCACCGGTCAGAAGCAGTGCGACGGCCGCAAGCTGCGCCATGCCTCGGGCCGTATCGGTGTAGATGAGCACCTGTCGAGGCGACTTGCGATCCGCCAGCATGCCGCCGGCCAGAGCACCGACGACGGTTCCGATTCCGACTGCGGCCATGATGAAGCCAAACACATCACCACCAAAACCGTCCCGTATCAGCGCTATCGGCAGCGCCGCCAGACAGATGGCGTCGCCGGCCATCGACAGGCCCTGGCCGATCAGCAACTTGCGAAAAGGCAAGACTCGCAGCGCATCGTTATAGGGGGATAAGCGTTCTTTGATAGAAATCATCGGTGCCCCTCCTTGAGGCATATATATCCATCCTGGCCACGTTCGGTTGGCAACTGCCGGCCGCCCTCGCGGATTTCCAGCTCATCGTCTCCGATTACGGAAATGCGCAGACGCCGGCCCCGAAACTCAAGGGTGAAGTGGTAGGCATCCCAATCGGCGGGCAACCTCGGGCGGAAGGCCAGTTGGTCCGCAACGAGATCAAGTCCTGCCAACCCTTCCACCAAGCCCTGCCAGGCTCCGGCATAGGCGGAAAGATGCAGGCCATTGCTATAGTCGTCGAGCGGAGTGAAATCGAGGTTGTAGCGGCTGGCCCGAGCAATGAAATCGGCACTGATCGACGTCTTGCCCAAGTGCGCGGCGACAACCGCGTGCGGGCCGTAGCTCAATGACGATTCATGCACCGTACGCGGTTCATAATATTCGAACGCTGCGCGTTTCACGTCCGTTGAAAAATCTTCTGGAAACATCGACATCAACAACACGATGTCCGCCTGTTTGACTACCTGCGACGCGAAATTCTGCAGATTCTCTGCGCTCTCCCGTTCGGCCTCGTCCGCAAACTGCGGCCCACGCTTTTTGTCGGAACGCAGCTGCGTGTCAGGTAAGGCGGCATAACCCTCAAACTCTTCAGGAATGACCACCCCACCCACAGTTATCCAGGGCAGAAAGACGTTATCGGCTATCGACTGCCAGCGCCTGAACTGTGCCTCGGGCAATCCCGGAAAGCCCGGCCGGTCGCACAGGGAAAGCGCTGACCGGAGGCACCAGCGCAGCATGTAATTGGTAAAAAAGCTGTTGTCCACATGATAGTGGTATTCGTCCGGCCCCATGACCGATTCAACGACATACGCCTGACGACTCTCGGACCACTTGAACACGGACGCGGCGAAACGGGCGCACTCGAGCAGCATTTCAAAGCCGCGAGAGATCATGAACGCATCGTCACCGGTGACCTTCCAGTATTTGTTCACGGCATAGCAAACGTCTGCCGAAATGTGGAGCACCTCATGGACACTCCACTCTCGTCGAATGTCCTGTTCGGGATACGCCAGCACATAATGGGGACCATTTTCCCGCCCTCGATCATTGGCTGCTTCCGGAAAACGCGCTCCCTCATAGCCACTGGCCCGAGCAAACTCCCGCGCTTGTTCCAGACAGTGGTAGCGATAGTCAATCAACGCCCTGGCGACACCGGGTTCGTTCCAGATCCAGAACATGCACTTGTGCAGTTCGGTATCGAAAAACGTCGCTCCGGAGTGATACGTACTGGTCAGGCCGCGCGCCGGCGAGAGCGTTCCCCGCTCGGGGGGTGCGACTCCCACGCCGTGCTGTAGCAATTGAAACATCGCGTATTTGATGCCCAGATCGGTACGTCTCTGCGCGGTTTGAACAGTGACGTCATGCTCGCTCCAGATCCTGCTCCATCGGTCAAGATGGCTGCTCTGGATATGGGTCACATCGAAGTCGCCAGAAAGCGCGTCGGGCATACTGTGCTCGCCATCGATTGCAACCCGCCAATGCGTGGCGATGCGATGCTGCAACACCGAGTCGAAATCCATGGTGACGGAAGTAATACAACCCTGCAGGCCGTGTCGCCAGCAAACAACGGAACTCGCCGCTGAACCGGACTGTTCGACACGTACGTCGTAGCGCAGCCGATACTCTGCGGCATCGACATCCACAGTGAAGGCCGTTCGATCGACAACACTTTGCCCAAAACGGTAATGTCGGGCGGTCAGCCAGTCACTGGTGCCCAGGTATTCATTCTCGGCACTGCCATCCACGCCGTAATCCAGTCGCAATCGGTGCGCACCGGTCGGCTCGCCCAGTCGAGTCAGACTGATGCGGGTCGACACGGCACTGTCATCAGGGGCATCAATGAACTGATCAATCGTCAGCTCATAACGGACGCCCCGCAGTTGGAACAGCTCGCGACTGCTGACTGTCGCCTGATCCATTGCCAACACCACCGCCGGTCCATCGCCTGATGGCTCGAGAGGTTCGCCCGTGTCCACATCGTAGAGGCGCAGGACTGCCGGCGCTGGCAAAGAAATGATCTCCCGCGAAACGCCGACCCCGGGTGCATAGACCCCCGCGCAGAGCAGTTGCGTGCGCCGTGTGCGCGGCGAGGCACTGGGCACATGCGGGCGCACGCCGATCAAGGGATTGGCCAGCATTGCCACGCAGGCTGCGAAGGACGATGTCCGCGGCTCGATACCGACGATATCCTCGCACTCCTCTCCATAAGCGATGGTCAGCACGACGTGTCCCCCGACGGCTGGAACGACCAGTCTTTGTGCAGCATGTTGCGCACATTGTGATAGCGGGTGTCGGACAACACATCGTCACTGTCGTTGAAGTTCCCGGATTGCCATTGCTCGCAGATTTCCACGATGGCATCCCTGATCGAATAGATGAACTCGAAACCCAGTGTCTCCTGCACCCGTCGCGAATCCAGACGGTAAGACCGAACATCATCGCTGCGGGTAGTGGTGATCGGCACGTTGACGAGGAAGTAACGATCGACAACCTGTTTTACCTGATCGGCTATCTCGGTCACCGTGTGGTTTTCGTAGCCGACGTTGATTGCGGTTCCGCAGACTTCGTCCAGCGATTCGCGCTCCACGAGCATCGTATACAGCCGGGTCAGATCGCCGATATGCACATTGGGGCGGTATTGACTGCCGCCGAACACGGTAATTTCACCGCGCGCCAGCGCACTGGCGGTAAGGATATTGACGGTCAGATCCAGGCGCTGGCGAGGCGACCAGCCGCACACGGTAGCGGCTCGAACCGCGACGGTTTCAAAGGATGCATCAGTGAGCCCGAACAGTATTTTTTCGCCGTCAGCCTTGAAGCGGTTGTAGTCGGTGATGGGCACGCAGGGTTGGCGCTCATCGACAAATGGTTCTGTATTGACGCCGTAGACACTGGCTGAGGATGCATAGATAAAGCGCCGGCAGCCAAGGCGCTTTGCACTGCTCATGAGATGCGGCAGACAATCGATATTGATGGACTGGCCGAGTTCGGGTGCCGAATTGAAACTGGGATCATTGGCCACTGCGGCAAGATGGACAACGGTGTGCATCCCCCGAAGCGACTGCTCGACGAGCAGCGGATCGCGAATATCGCCCTTTATGAATTCCAGTGCCGGATGGTTCATCACGCCCTCCAGGCCGTTGCCGAAATAAAGCGCATCCAGTACCCGGACCCGGTAACCGGCAGCCAGCAGTTTTGGTACCAGACGCGAGCCAATGTAGCCCGCACCGCCTGTAACGAGAACAGCGGATTGATTATTCATGGTCCTTCCTTGGGATGGGTTTGCCAGCGGGTATTCATCAAGCGATGACAGTATTGATGCCTGTGGATGAGCAGCCTTGGGCTCAAGAGCATGCCGGCGGATCTGCCAGGCATGGAGCCCCAGGCCACAGGCCAGATCCGTTGCATAGGGACTGTCGTCAATCAGCTCGACATCCTGCGGATCGCGGCTTCCGACCAGTTGTTGAATCAGCGCTTCGCGGCTCTGACCGGGCGCCTGTCGGGTAATCGATAACCTGGATTCTTGCCGCAGACTGGAGCGCTCGATAGCCGCCTCGAACAACTGCGGCGCATTCAGAGACGCCGTATAAAACATCACTGGCTGTGCGGCTTGTGCAATGCGTTCCAGCAAGCGCTTTGCATCCTCGAACAGCTCAGTGCCTTGGGAGAGTTGTAGAAATTCCTTTTGTTTGTGCTGCGCCAGTTCGTCTGCGCTGAGCGAGCCGCTCCTTTGAGCACCGATGTCATCGGTGATCAGCGCCAGCAATCGTGAAGCGCCTTCCATGCGAGGACGTCCGGCAATGTGGTCAATGTATTCGCGCTGAGTCAGTTGTTTGCCGGCAAGTCTGTGAGCGACGTTGCTCCACGCTTGAAAATGCGGCGTGTCGATCATTGTTCCGTCGAGGTCAATCAGCAAAAGTTTTGACATGATTGTTTACCTGTCATCTGTGCGTGGACATGACGAGCCGGGCGATTCTGGACGTCGAGTCGAATATCTTGTCGTCCGTCAAGATCATTCGCCCCCCTGCGCTTTCAACCAGTGCGCGCTCCGCCTGAAGTCTCACGTCTGACCCGTCACTGTAATCCGCACCCTTGAAATAGAGGTTGGGACGTAGCGTCTTGATCATCAATTCAGCAGTGGGTGTGTGATTTACGATGACATGATCGCAATAGCGAATAGAGGCAAGAAACTCTGCGCGTTTTTGATCGGGGAATACCGGCCGGTCCGCTCCTTTATTGACATATGGGTCGGCGGTAACTGACACGAACAATCGATCCACCATTGTTCTGGCACGTTGCAAATGATAAAGGTGCCCAGGATGCACAATGTCGAAACAGCCGTGACAAAGACCGATAGTCAAACCTTTTTCGCGGCAATAAACCGCCTCATCCTGCAGTGCAGTGATGTCACTTAAAACGCCCATGATTATTCATTCCTTTGAGATAAGAGATTTAGCCATGATGTTCAGGTGTTCAAGTTCTCCCCAGTAATCGGGAAGCTGCCCGACGATTTGAAAACCATTGCGTAAATGAAAACGGTAGGCTGCACGTTCTTTGTCAATATTTCCTATATCCAGACATAACCATGTCTTTTCATTTGCCAGAGCGTACTTTTCAATTTCGTCATATAACAACGAAGCCACCCCGTATCGACGGTATTGGCTATCAACAATCAACCAGTCTGCCCACAGGACATACTTCGAGGGGATCGGACCTGCGGCGCAGCCCATCGTCCCGATCACCCGTCCGTCTACTGTGGCGACAAATCGCCCCCCCTCAAATTGAGGATTGGCAAGTTCATTGGCAAATTGCTGACCCGCAGACTCGGTAAGATCCTCGCCAGAGGCAATCTGGGCGACCAACCCCAGAACAGCTTCCATGTCAGCCTTTGCAAATCGCCGCAGGCGAATCTTCGTAACAGGTTCATTTGGCATGGTACTGAACCCTCTTGAGTGCCGAATCCAGCCGCTCACAGGCGTCCGCCAACATTTCAGTCGTATGCGATGCACTCAGGGTGACAGGCTCTGGGCAATAACTGAGGGGCATCAAAAAGCCATACAAGTTGTACTCACGGGATAGCAGGGCGAACAACTTCTGGGCAAAGGCGATCGGGTAGAAATGCTCTATCTCCCTCATGGTTCGAGGACGTTCGGAGGTTCCGATGTGGACGCCGATTCGACCGCCGTACCCATCGATATGACAGGGTATGTGGTGTTTATCGAAAACGTCCCTAAGCCCGGCCTTCAAGCGCGATTCCAGCGCGGCGATGTGCCGGTGCACCGTTCCATCCTGCAAATGCTCGATGGCGGCAAGCGCGGCGGACACGGACAGGTATCGCCCCGTATTGGTCCCGCTGACCTGAACAGGACCGCGTGGTGCGATTACGTCCATGTATTCGGCTTTACCGGCAATACCCGCGATCGGCATGCCGCAGCCGAACGCCTTGCCGAAGGCGGCGATGTCGGGTACGACACCGAAGTCCTTTTGCGCACCACCAATGTTTGCGCGGAAACCGGTGAGCACTTCGTCGAAGATCAGCAGCGCACCCTTACGGCTGGTCAGCGCACGCACATTTTGCAGAAAACCTTCATCCGGTCTGATGCATCCGATATTCAATGCAACAGGTTCCAGGATCACCCCTGCCACATCGTCCTTGTATTTTTCAAAAGCATTTTCCAGCGCTTCCAGATCATTCCATGAAACCGAAACCGTCAAGTTGCCGAATTCGTCAGGAATTCCCACAGTGCCCGATAAACGTTCCAGTTCTCTTCCCGCCAATAACGCGCCAGAGCGCGGTGAAGAATCCACGTTCCAGGTCAAAGAGTCATTAAGCCCATGAAAATGCCCTTCGAACTTGATGATGATGCGTCGACCGGTAACGGCACGGGCGATACGCGTCGCATACATGGTCGCTTCCAGTCCGGAGTTGACCAGCCGCAACTTTTCGGCGCAGGGGACGACCGCACAGAACCGCTCACTCAACAGACGATGTTCATCGGTCTCATACTGCTGAAGAAAGCCCCGCTCCAGTGCCTTGAGAATGGAGTTTTTGATGACCGGACTATCGTGCCCCAACAGGCAGGATCCCCAGCCCATAATATAATCATCGCGCCATTCGCCCGATGACAGCTGAACGCGCGCGCCGGCGGTATTCTGCACATTTATCGGCCCGACTACCGACAAGTGGTTCCATCCCGATAGAACATTGCCAACACGTGTTTCCTTTAAACAATCCATGACGACTGACTCTCCCTTTAAAAAGTTTAGAGCGAACAAAGTCCAATACCCAGGCAAATGAAATTCGCCATGGCATTCGAACAAGATTCGATCGTGCGATACGCAATAACGTAGAAAGCAGCGCAGCAAGTTGGAGGAAAAACTAGCCCCGCCATCTACGCCGCGTCAATTTAAAAAATAAATGGCCGCCTAACAGCTTGTTTGCCAATGAAAACTGTTTTTCTTAAGAGAAAGTAGCGCAAAACATCAGGCGCATTATTTCAAACAGATATAAATGAATTTTCGCACTTATATTTCAGCAAGTTAGCCACAGCAAAACGCATTCTTTCAATGATTGGAAAATCTGATCCGCAAGTTTCGCAAACAACTGTGATGCTTATTAATCACATCCTGTATAAGCGGCGGACCTGGTTAATGACGAGGGTCAACTCCGCACACTTGAAAACTCCAATAGCCAAGAGAGAGAGTTAGTCGCGGATAGCAAAAGGCCCGTCATTGACGGGCCTCTTTCAAACCTGACCTTATACCGAACGCGAGGGTTGAACCTGCCCCCTGTTCTCAGGCCGAATCCTGAACCAGATCGCATACATCGCCGGCAGAAACACCAGCGTGATGACGGTGCCAACAAACGTGCCGCCGATCAGCGTGTACGCCAGCGTGCCCCAGAACACCGAGTGGGTCAGCGGAATGAACGCGAGAATCGCCGCCAGCGCGGTCAACAATACCGGGCGCGCCCGTTGCACTGTCGCTTCGACCACGGCATGGAACGGCGCCAGCCCTTCCTGCTCGTTATGATGAATCTGCCCGATCAGAATCAGCGTGTTGCGCATCAGAATCCCCGACAGCGCAATCAACCCGACCAGCGCATTGATGCCGAATGGCTGGTTGAAGATCAGCAGCGTCGGCACCACGCCGATCAAGCCTAACGGCGAGGTCAGGAAGACCATGATCATCGCCGAAATCGAGCGTACCTGGACGATGATGATCAGCAAGGTCATGGCTATCATGATCGGCAGCAATGGCAGAATCGCTTTGCCGGCCTTGCCGGATTCTTCGATGGCGCCCGCCTGTTCAATCCGGTAGCCGGAAGGCAGGTTTTCGATGATCGGCTGCAACTGCTGGATGATCGCACCGGAAACGTCCGGTGGCTGCAAACCTTCGGCGATGTCGCCACGGACGGTGATGGTCGGCGTGCGATCGCGGCGGCGCAGGATCGGGTCTTCCATGCGCACTTCGACCTGGCCGATCTGCGACAGCGGGATGCGCTGCCCCGCCGCACCGACCAGGGTGAAGCCTTCGATCTGTGCCGGGTCCAGGCGGATATTGCCCGCCGCACGGCCAACGACCTGCACGGAACGGATGTCCTCGCGCACCGCCGTGATCGGCACGCCGCTGAGCAGAAATTGCAACTGCTGGGCGACCGCGCTGGACGTAAGCCCCACCGCCTGCAAGCGGTCCTGATCCAGGTTGAAATGCAAGGTCGGCGTCAGCGGCCCCCAGTCAGTGTTGACGGTTCTCATCATCGGGCTGTCCTGCATCACTGCCCTGACCTGCTCGGCGATGTCGCGCAATTTCGCCGGATCAGGCCCCATCACCCGATAGGCCACCGGAAATGGCGAATACGGGCCGAAGACAATTTGCGTCGCCCGAACCCGCGCCTCTGGAGCAAGCCCTTCGGCGACCGCTTCGCGCAAACGCAACTTCAGAGTTTCACGGGCGTTTTGGCTGTCGGTCAGCACAACGATTTTGGCGAACGATGGGTCCGGCAACTCCGGCGCCATCGCCAGGAAAAACCGTGGTGCACCCTGACCGATATAGGCGGTGACGATTTTGGCCTCTTCCTGCTGATGCAGCCAGGCTTCGACCTTGGCCGCCGCGGCACTGGTCTGCTCGATGGACGTGCCGTAGGGCATCTGCACTTCGATCATCACTTCGGGGCGGTCAGAGGTCGGAAAGAACTGCTTCTTCACCAGCCCCATGCCTGGAATCGCAACGGCAAACAGCGCGACCACCGCACCGGCCACCAGCCATTTGCGCGTGATCACCCACGCCAGAACACGCCGGAAACGGTTATAGCGCGGCGTGTCGTAGATTGCCGCGTGCCCGCCTTCGACTTTCTTGATGTCCGGCAACAGCTTCACGCCCAGGTACGGCGTGAAAGCCACGGCGACGACCCACGACGCAATGAGCGCGATGCCGACAATCCAGAACATGTTGCTGGTGTATTCGCCCGCCGTTGATTGCGCGAATCCGTTGGGCAGAAAGCCAATCGCCGTCACCAGCGTACCGGCCAGCATTGGCGCTGCCGTGTGGCTCCAGGCATAAGCGGAGGCCTTGATGCGGTCGTAGCCCTCCTCCATCTTCACCACCATCATTTCGATAGCGATGATCGCGTCATCGACCAGCAGCCCGAGCGCCAGAATCAGCGAGCCGAGGGTGATCCGGTCAAAGTTCTTGCCGGTGGCCGCCATCACCACAAACACGATCGCCAGGGTCAAGGGCACCGCCGCTGCGACCACCACGCCGACACGCCAGCCCATGCTGAGAAAGCACACCAGCATGACCACCAGCAGCGCGACAAAGAACTTGACCATGAACTCGCCGACCGCCGAGTCGATATTCACCGCCTGATCGGTGACTTTCGACAGCGTCATGCCCAACGGCATTTCCCCGTTGATCCTGACTGTCTCGGCATCCAGCGCCTTGCCCAGATCGAGACCGTTCCAGCCCTCGCGCATGATCACGCCGAGCAATAACGCTTCTTCGCCGTTGTTGCGCACCAGGAAGGTTGCCGGGTCTTCGTAGCCGCGCTCGACCGTGGCCACGTCAGACAGCTTGAGTGTTCGGCCCTGAGCGACAACAGGCGTGTCACGGATTTTCTGCAACGTATCGAACGCGCCATCGACGCGCAAAAACACCTCTGGCCCTTTAGTTTCGACCGATCCGGCGGGGGTCAGCACGTTTTGATTGTTCAGCGCGGCGAAGATGTCCTGCGGCGACAAGCCCAGCGTCGCCAGCCGATCATGGGAAAACGAAACGAATATCCGCTCGGCCTGCTCGCCGATGATGTTGACCTTTTTCACCCCCGGCACGTGCAACAGGCGCTGGCGCAACGTCTCCGCGTCGCGCACCAGCAAGCGCTGCGGCTCGCCCTTGGCTTTCAAGGCGAACAGCGCGAAGGTCACGTCGGAGAACTCGTCGTTGACCATCGGCCCGACGACACCCGCCGGCAGCTTGATTGCTTCGTCGTCGAGCTTTTTCCGTGCCTGATAAAACTCTTCCTGCACTTGCGACGGCGGTGTGCTGTCGAGCAACGAGACCATGGTGAATGCCAGTCCCGGGCGCGTGTAGGTTTCCGTGCGGTCGTACCACTTCAGTTCCTGCAAGCGTTTTTCGAGGGGTTCGGCGACCTGATCCTGCATCTCTTGCGCGGTCGCTCCCGGCCACGCGGTAATCACTGTTAGCTGCTTGACCGTGAACGGCGGATCTTCCGCCCGGCCCAATTTGAAGAACGACAGGACGCCGGCCACGGCGATGAGAAAAATCAGAAACACCGTGATCGCACGTTGGCGCACGGCGATAGCAGAAAGGTTGAACCGGCCCTCGCTCATGGACGACTCCCGGCAATCTGGCCATCGTCGCGGGCAAGCAAGCGCACTTCTTCGCCATCGCGCAGCAGATGCGCGCCCAGCGCGACAATCGGCTCACCGACGTTGAGCTGGCCAGCGACACGGGCCGAATCATCGCTCAAGCCCAGCACCTCGACCGGGCGCCAGCTCACTTTCGCCGGTGTGCCGGCGATGACCCACACGCCGGGGCCTTTGCCCGGGTCGTAGATCGCGGCGACGGGCACTTTCAGCGCCTGATCTGGCGAAGAACCCTGAGCAATTTCGACGGTGACCGTCGAGCCGATTGGCGCATTGGCCAAACTGCCTTCGAGCACATAGCGTGCCTCGAAAGTACGAGTTGTGCTGTCGGCCGAATCGGAAAGCAGACGCAGTTTTGCGCTCACCGCAGCCGACGTATCGCCATACAGTTTTGCCTGAGCGGTTGAGCCCGGCGCGGGGCGCAAGGTCTCGGGCAGATGGACGATGGCCTCCCGCTGACCGGCCCGCGCCAGCCGCACCACCGGTTGTCCCGGGCTGACGACTTGCCCCGGCTCGGCAAGGGTTTCCACCACCACGCCATCAGCGTCCGCCAGCAAAACCGCGTAGCCCGAGGCGTTGCGCGCTACGTCCGCTTGCGCCACAGCGGCATTGAGCTGCGCCCTGGCGGTGTCGGCTGCGGCTTTGAACTGATCGTAGGCCGATGCCGAAATAGCGCCGGCGGCGACGAGTTTGCGATTGCGCGCTTCGTCACCGGCAGTCTGTATGGCTCGGGCGCGAGCGGCGCTCACCGCTTCTTGCTGGGCTCGCGCCTGCAGGCCGAGGTCGATCGGGTCGAGGCGCATCAGTGGCTGGCCGCGCTTGACCGTCTGACCGGTATCAACCAGACGCTCGAGCACCTTGCCCGAAACGCGAAAGCCCAGATCGCCCTGGGTGCGCGCGGCGACGACGCCGGTGAATGATCGAGATCCATTTTCTGCCGGTTGCACCGCCGCCGATCTGACAATCGGCGCCAAGGTACGTGGATCTTTTGCGCTGGAGGAATCCCCGCACGCCGTCAGGGCCAAGGGCAACAAACATACCGCGAGGGGGAAAGGTCGGAGCCGGCGCATGGAATTCCTTTACTGAAAATAGGATGATCATCATATTCTCAGTCTTGTGACCGATATCGTCAACAGTCACATAGTCACCGGCCCGATGTTCAGCGCTGAATCAGAAGCGATAGCTGACAGAAGTACCGAGCCCGCTGGCGCTGTTCTTGTATTTCGCGCTGTACGACCTCCGGTACGCAGCACTGAAATAACCAAAATGCGGCGGCCATGTTGCCCCAGTGACCATACCAGTAATGAGTCACAAACAGAACAGCGGAAATGTCGTTGCGTCAGGAACAGGATTGGGTTGGGGCGACTGATCCGACTCCTCGGAGCAGCAGAGGGTCAAGGCATCAAGCTGCGCAAGATGAGGTTCGAAGTCAGCGTGGGCGCCACTTCGATGAAATCGAGGTTGTGTTGCAGCATCAGTGGATTGACGAAGGGCCGCAGCGCCAAGTGGATCGACTCGACCGTCTCGTCCAGCGGCGTCCTGCGCTCGAACTCACCGGCCTCGCGACCATCGCGGACAATGTCGGTGATAAAGCGCTTGATCTGCGCATCGTAACGCTGCGCACTTGGCCAGTTCTCACCCGCTGCAAACGCAGCAATGTCGTAGAGTTTGCGATCGTTGAAGAACAGGTTCACGCCCGTAGCGATCACGGTTTTCACCAAACGGCGGAAACGCTCGGTAGGCGTCAGGTCTTCCTCGTTTATCGCTTGCTCGACCGCCGCAACGATCTGCCCCAGACAATTCGCGCAGATCGCTTCGCCGATCGCCTGTTTGGAATCGAAGAATTTGTAGATGTACGCCTTGGAGAAACCGATGGCCTTGGCCAGATCGGACACCGTGGTTTTGGCATAGCCGTACTGGCTGAAATGCTCGTTGGCCGCCGCGACAATCTGATCACGAATGTCGTGATCGACGGGACCACGCGGGCCGGGGAAGGATGGGGAAACTGAGGACTGATTCATGTCGGCAGCTTACTCACCCGCCCGCCGACTGACAACGTGTGACTCATTCTGAAAAACACCACCCATCCACTGTGGGAGCGAGCCTGCTCGCGAATACGCCCGCCCAAACAACACGAATTTCCCAAGCTGCTGCACTACCCGGCCTTACTGATCGCAGAAAAATTGATACGAGAACAGCCATGCAGCAACATCCCGACAATGATCAACGCCCCCGCGCGCAACCATGTCTCCCACCCCTGCTGACTGAGCAGCACCAGACACGACACGATCGCAAGCACCGGAACGAAGGTCGGCACGCGAAAGTGGTCCTCCTCTACCCTGTCACGACGAAGAACCAGCACCGCCACATTGGTACTCAGAAAAACGAACAGCAACAGCAAAACCACCGTCTCTGCCAGCGTTGCCAGCGTCCCTGTGAGTGTCAGGGCAACAGCGACCAAGGTCGTTACAACAATGGCAGCCCAAGGAGTTTTTCGTTCAGGCAGCACCGCACCCAAAACACCCGGCAACAGCCCCAGATTCGCCATGCCATAGGTCAATCGGCTGGCCATGATCATGGTTAACAGCGCACCGTTGGCCACAGCGATCAGCGCGATAAAAGAGAAGAGCGCCGGCGGGATGTCGAGGGTCGATGCGCGGACAACTTCGAGCAAAGGCGCTGACGTCGCCACCAACTTCTCGGTAGGCAACACCGAAGAAGCCGCCACGCCCACCGCCATGTAAACCACGCCAGCGGTGAGCAAAGCGGCGAACAAGGCGCGCGGGTAGACCTTGCGCACGTCTTTGATTTCCTCCGCAAGATTGGCCGAGGTTTCGAAGCCTACGAAGGAATAGAACGCCAACAATGCCGCCCCCAGCACCGCCAGCATGGGACTGACGCCCGGTTTGAACGTGAGCGTCCGCCCCAGATCCGCATCGCCTGTGCGGAAATACCAGACCGCAGCCACGATCACCAGAATCAACCCGGACAGCTCAATCACGGTCATCACCAGGTTTGCCCCAAGCGACTCCTTGATCCCCCGCGCGTTGAGCAGGCCTATCGCCAGGAGAAACACCAGGGCGGCAATCTGCGGCGATACGTCGACAAAAGCGTTGAGGTAATCACCGGCAAACGCCAGCGACAAACCCGCAGCGCTGGTGACCGCAGCCGCCAGCATGCAGAAACCGACGAGGAAGGAAATGAGCGGTGACTTGAAGGCCTTTTCCGCGAACACCGAAGCCGCGCCGGCGTGGGGATATTTGGTCACCAGCTCCGCGTAGGAACCCGCCGTCAACATGGCGAAGAACAACGCGATCAGCAGCGGCACCCAAATCGCGCCGCCCACCTCCCCCGCGATCGTTCCGGCGAGGGCGTAAACACCCGCGCCGAGTACATCGCCGAGAATAAACAGAAACAGCATCGGGAAAGTGATTGCCCGGCGCAGAGCAGGTTTATGAGTGGGAGCCGTCACGGTCATTCCTTGGTTCGGGTGTGGAGGAGCTGGAGGGTTGTCACCTCAAACAATGGAAAATGGTGAGCAAAGCAAAGTTCCAAATCTATGACGGCCCGATTGGCACGGCGCTATAAACATTGCCCACTCGACACCTGTGGGAGCGAGCCTGCTCGCGAAGACTCCAGCCCGTTCAACACAAAACCTCAGCCAAAACCATTTCCCTAAACACCTCGTTTAAAACCGACATCCAGACTATTCCAGCAAGCTACAACGCCTTGCGCCATTGCCTACGACTACGCCAGAATCCGCCGGCTTGTGCGCCTCGGGCCGGGGCTCTATCGTTGGCCGGTCACTGAAAAACAGTGATCGGGTTTGGTAGCCCGCTTTCCACATGGCGCATAACGTCATCCTATGCAGATGCTTTCGCATCGGTTTTATGGTGGCCATGCGCAGGGCGTTTTCGAGCGCGCCGGTTTTTCCATGTGGGCCGGTCTACCAACCTTCGTATGGCCACCACCCTTCGTTTGGTAGCGAGAGTGATGGCTCCCTTGGTCACATATGGAGCTTCACCATGTTCAAAGTCACGCCAAACCCGCCACAGTCAGACGCAACCTCCCCATACGAATCCCTCGACTCAAACAAACTCCACAAAGCCGCCGACCGCGCCCTCGACCACTACCTCAAACCCACCGACACCCTCAAAACCACGCCCTACCAGACCAGCAGCATGTTCCTCGCCAACCCGAAAACCGCGACTGAAGAATTGCTGGTCAACGCCAGCGAATCGCTGGGCTCGGCTTCGGTGATGTTGAGTGATGTGATCGGGATGGTTGAAGGATCTGCTCGCAAGACACTGCAAGGTATCGCGCAAGTGGTAATGCTCGGCGAGCTGGCGGTTAATCAGGCGTTGGATAACGTCGTGCCGGTCGAGTAATCCTGCGGATGCAGGCGTTCGCTAATGCCTCGCGCTCATCGCGCGCGCCTCGATAGCCCAGCCTTGCGCTGGGCTTTTTGCTCGTCAGTGGCAGTGGTAGTCGTTGGTTTTATGGTTGCGATGGCAACCCTTTGCATCAGTGCCACCGCTGTGCGCAAAGGGTCTTATGCGCTCAGGCCGATCCAGCCATGAAAGCCGACATACAGGCCAACGCCAATGATCAGCACGCTGGACAGGTAAGGAGCGCGGCGCGCCAAGGTTCCCAGCCACGGCCAGCGATTGGAAGCCTGTTTGGCACCGATGGCCGCAGCGGCACCGACAGTGACCAGAGTCAGCGCCAGGCCGATGCTGAAACACAGCACGAGCATGCCGCCGAGCGCGACCTCTTTGACTTGCAGGCACAGCAACAGGACAGTGATGGCAGCCGGACAGGGAATCAGGCCGCCAGTCAGTCCGAACATGACGATCTGACCCGTGGTCACTTCGCGGTTGGTGAAGCGCTTACGGATGTCGTTGGCATGAGCACGTTCGTGCGCATCCTGATAGCCATCAATCGACAGCTCCAGGCCTTCGAGTTCGGAATGCGCATGCCCGTGATCATGCTCCTGGAACGTCAGGTCGTAATCATGCGAATGCCCGGCATGTCCAAGGCTCAAGCGAGCGCTGAACTCGTGCGGTTCCGGAATATCCACCGTCGACTGCAGAAAACCTTCACGCTCGACGAACGCGAACGATTGGCTGCTGCCGTCCGGACGCGTCGTGGTCAGGCGAACATCCGAGGCTGCCCAGGCGTGTCCGCTCAAGGTCTTCAGGCGCCAGTGCGGTGGCATGCCTTCCTCGAAGATCGACAGTTCAACACGGCCATGGCCGGTATCTATTCGGTGCGTTTCATCATGATGACCATGGTCGTGTTCGCCGTGATGGTGATCATCGCTTTGCTCGAACTTGAACATCTGCTCACCGCGCCAGGTACGCCACAGCATCCACAGGGCAATCGCGATGATCAGTGCAGAGGAAGCAAGCTGGAAGTACGGCTCAGTGGTTTCAGCGTCCAGGCCTTTGCCCAGGTACATGCCGCCGATGGCGACCAGCCACACCACGGCGGTGTGCGAAAGCGTTGCGGCCAACCCCAACAAAACAGCCTGTTTGACCGAGCCACGGATGGCCACGATGAAGGCTGCCATCATGGTTTTCGAATGACCTGGTTCAAGCCCATGCAAGGCACCGAGCAGAATCGCGCTCGGGAAATACAGCCAGGCGTGAGCCCCGCCTTGCTGCAACAGTTCAGCGAAATCGGGCATGTCAGACCTAAAGGTACTTGGTGATTTGTTTGAAGGCTTCCAGCGGTGCGCGCTCGCCATTGCCTAGCGCCGAAACGGTATCTTCGAGGCAGTGGTCGATGTGATCCTGGATGAGCGTGCGTTTGGCCTGGCAAATCGCTTTCTCAACCGCATGAAGCTGCTGGGCGATATCCACGCACTGACGCCCTTCTTCGATCATGGTGATGATGCCGCGCAAATGCCCGTCCGCCCGTTTGAGGCGTTTGATGATCGCCTCATGACTTTGGTGGGTGTGGGGATGGCTGTGGTCGTGTTCGTGCTCACTCATGAGTTGAGTCTCAGGGCTCGATGAATTACGCTGGCATCGTATCCCCCCAGGGGGGATTAGGCAAATCGCTTGAGCGCCCGGTCAACGAGTTGAAACATTTAACGCCATGTTCAGCAAAACACTGACAACGACGGTAGTAATCGCGCTTGCTCTCGCCATGTTCATGGCCTGGGCCGGGCATACCTATTCGTTGTCAGTCACCTCGGGGCAGCCAGCCTGGGAGATCGCTGAGGACGTCCATCATGCTCACGGCGAAGAGTCGTCATCCAGCCACTCAAGCTTTTCAGAACACTATCACTCGCCATTGACCCCTGATCATCAGCATGAAACGCCGCAACTCACAGCCGCGTTGATGTTGGCGACATCGCCGATGCCATCGATCCGGGTCGATGCACTTCGACACCCGGTTCCTCTGCCGCCGATATTTTTGATCGAGCGTCCACCTCGCCCTTCGTTCGCATCCTGACCACGGCCGCAATGCGGCCCACGATCATTGCAACGTAGGATTGCCCCATGCATTCGCACTCGATGAGCGGCACAGGCGTACTTACTGCGCCTTCGCACCACCCGCTACTGCTGTTGTTTTTACTTGTCGCTGCACTTTTACTCGGGACACCCGAGGCGATGGCTCACGCTGTTGCGGAAGGCGACAAAGGTTTCATCCAGGAAAGCTCAGGTGTCATGTTGCTGCCCTTCATCTACATGGGCGCCAAGCACATGATGACCGGCTACGACCACCTGCTGTTTCTGTTCGGGGTGATCTTCTTCCTCTACCGCCTGAAGGATGTTGGCCTTTACGTCACCCTGTTCGCCGTAGGCCACTCGGTCACGCTGCTGCTTGGCGTGCTGGCCGAGGTCAGCATCAGCTCCTACATCATCGATGCCATTATCGGCTTTTCGGTGGTGTACAAAGCCCTCGATAACCTCGGCGCATACCAACGCTGGTTCGGTTACCAACCCAATACCAAAGTGGCCACGCTGATCTTCGGCTTGCTCCACGGTTTTGGTTTGGCGACCAAGATTCAGGAATACGAGATCTCACCAGACGGCCTGATTCCGAACCTGATCGCCTTCAACGTTGGTGTCGAGATTGGCCAATTGCTGGCCCTCAGCGCGATTCTTATTTTGATGGGGTATTGGCGGCGCACCGGCAGTTTCTGGCGCCACGCGTATACCGCCAACGTCGCCATGATGAGTGCCGGTTTCCTCTTGATGGGTTACCAGATCACCGGCCTGTTTGTCTCCGCCTAAGGAATTCCGACGATGTTCAATACTCCGCTTCCAACTGTTAATGAATTGCCAAGCACTCGCAAACTGCTGCGCTCGACTGTCATCGCGATACTGGTTGCTACCGGCCTTTTGGTGACTGTTGTCATGCCTTCTGAATACGCGATCGATCCGACAGGTGTAGGCCGAACACTGGGGCTGACCCAGATGGGCGAACTTAAAATCATCCTTGCTCAGGAAGCGTTGGCCGATGCCGCGCCGCCTCAAGCAGCCGCTCCAGCTCCGGCTCCAACTGCGGCTCCAACTCCGGCGCAGCAAGTTGCGCAAGTCCAGACCGTTCAGAAGCCTGTTGCTCAGCCAGTGACGGCACCCTCCCCGGCCCTGAAGTCCAATCAGATGAGCGTAACGCTCAAACCTGGCGAAGGTACGGAAATCAAACTGGAAATGCTGAAGGGCAAGACTGTCAGCTACGAATGGACGGCCACTGGCGGGCTCGTCAACTACGACACTCACGGCGAGCCCTACAACGGCGAAAAGGGTTACTTCCACAGCTACAACAAGGGCAAGCAGGTCAAGAGCAATAAAGGCGAATTCACCGCGTTATTTGACGGCACTCACGGCTGGTTCTGGCGTAATCGCAGCAACAAGGACGTGACCATCTCGCTGAATACGACCGGCGATTACCTGAGCGTCAAAAAGTAGTCCGGAACACATTGAAAACGAGGCCGCAAATGCGGCCTCGTTTTTTTCTGCGCGACGAAAAGCGCTGGATTCAAATTCCACAAATGTCCGTGCGCAGCCGCCAGGCGTCTTTCGCCGGTGGCATGCCGAACAGACGGGCGTAGTCTCGGCTGAACTGCGAGGGACTTTCGTACCCGACTGCATATCCCGCCTCTGCGGCGTCGACCGCTTCAGTGACCATCAGCCGGCGTGCTTCCTGTAGCCGCAACTGGTTACGAAATTCCAGCGGGCTCATCGAGGTGATCGCCTTGAAATGCGTATGAAACGAAGAACGGCTCATGCCGGCGATTTCGACGAGGTCATCTATTCGACACGCTTCGTTGTAGTGGCTGCGCAGCCAGGCAATGGCCTTGGCAATCTGGTTCAAGCGGCTGTCTGCTTGTGCCATCTGCCTGATGAGGCTGTTGCCGTTTTCGGTTAGAAGGCGATAAAGCATTTCGCGAATCACCAGCGGAGCGAGCGCTTCGATATCCCGTGGCCTGTCGAGCAGCCCGGCCAGCCGAACCGCAGCATCCAGCAGTTCTGGAGTCGTATCGTTGAGCGTAATGACTGCCGGCGGTGCACTGACGCTCTCTTCTCGTAGCGGATGGCGCAGCGCAAGTTCACTCAACACAGCGGTATCGAGATCCAGCGCCAGGCACAGATAAGGAACAGCCTCACTCGCCTCGATGACCGAGCCCATCACCGGAAGGTCTACCGATGCAATCAGGTACTTGGCCGGATCGTAAACATAGGCGGTAGTACCCAGCATCGCTTGTTTTCGTCCCTGAGCGACAAGGCAGAGCGTTGGCTCATACACCACCGGCATAGGCATCGTGGGCGAAGCCGAACGAATCAGGCTGACACCCGGAATCGCGGTGCTGTGAATGCCGTCATCCCGGACGTGACGACCAATGATATCGACAAGCTTTGAAAGGGAATTCAAACACAACTCCATCACGTGGGGATTCGGCGGTTGGGCATCTGGTATCGGATGATCAAGCAAGAAATCAGGACGATCCTGCAACAGCCCTCCTCCGCTCGTAAGTCACACTTCAGATGAAGCCCAGAGGTACTGCCGGCCACACCCGCGCCGATTCTTTGCCAAAGCCCCATATAGAGCAACGGCGTGAGGGAACGCAACTAGCGGCTTACAGATAACAACAACGGCCCATCCAACTCGACGGGGCTCATCGGACAGATTAAGGAGCACGGGAAATGACGTTTGTTCAACGCCTCTCTACAGCGCTAGCACTGGTCCTCACCACACTCATTGCAGAGCCGGCGCCCGCCGTGGCCAGCGAACCGGCTACGGAGCGCAACCGCCAATTCGTTGCGCAAGCGTTCAACCAGTGGGCTCAGGGCGGCCGGACGTTCTTCACAGATGTCCTGGCTCCCGATGTGATCTGGACAATCAAGGGGACGAGCCCTTCGGCGGGCACTTATCGGGGCCGAGATGACTTCCTGAAACGCGCAGTCCAACCATTCGCAAAACGGCTCGCCTCGCCCGTTCGCCCGACGGTGGCGGATATCTGGGCTGAAGGCGATGACGTCGTCGTGCACTGGGACGGCACCGCCACCGCAGCCGACGGCGCGCCTTATCGCAACAGCTACGTATGGATCATGCGCATACGAAATCTGCAGGTAGTTGAGGTCGTAGCCTTTCTCGACCTGGTGCCTTACGACGACGTTATCAGGCGAATTCCGCTTGAAGCGGGAGATCTTGAATAGATAAGCCTGCCAGAATCGGCTGAAGGATCTGCCTGTAGGAAACTGCGAGATATTACGCAGGTGGACATGTCACCGAATGTCGGCTTTCGGCCATAAGCTGACGTTTCCATACGACCGCATGCGGTCAGTATCGGACACATCTAAGATGTCGACGAAACTATGGGTATTTCAGTGTTGTGACACCAAATATTAGGTCTCTCATGTAGCTATCGAGTAACTCATTCGGGCCTTCGAATAATTCGCATATTTCCTTTGAGGTGATTATTTTTGTATATATTTTTCGAGCCATTTCGTCGCAGTGCTTAGAGGTTTCAGTAAGTTCTTTCAAGTCATTGCTTGATATGATGTCTCCGTGAACGGCTTTGGAGCGAATCCCATAAGCTTTTTTTGTTTTTTTGTATATCTCTAATCTTTCATGAGGATCGCTAGATAGGAAAAAGGCTATTCTCTCTGAAAGCTGATGTGAAAGCTCTGTATTGCTTGTACTGAATAATGACTCAAAGAAAGAACAGTAAGTTGCAATTTTAATCGCTAAATCGTTAGCGGATCTTGCCATCTGTAAGTGATACGTGGAAATATTGACCCTCCCGGTTGCTTTTTGCAATGCTGTATGTTTTGGGTTGTTTTGCTCTTTCAAACCTTTGAAGGTAGATACGGATAATTTACACGCGGACTCTAATTCAACTTGATTTATTTTCAGCGCCTTATTTGTTCCGTTAGATAGGGAATAGTTTAGACTCAAGGTGTTGCAGTGCATGCCATCATTATTTAATCCGATTGCAAAACCTGTATCACAGTTGACGCTGCAGTCTTTCGCCATCCAGAGAGAGGTCAAAATCGCATGGGCTTCCCTAAGCGTATTTATCACCTCGATATGAGCCCCTTCCTCGACAAGAACCTGTCCCTTCTTATAAATTACAGGCCTGCCGCAAGTTAGGAACTTGTACTCAAGCCCCCCTAGTGTCGGGAGCTGCCAATTAGGGATTAGTGACTTTATTAAGCCGGGGTTATTTGTTACAAATGTTTTGTCGGCTGTTTTTATTGGCGTCGCAAGGGTTTCGGTTATTTCCAAATCGACAAGCCCAACTATATATAAATAATTCAATTTGACCCTCGCAACGCTTTATGAGCTGGCAACTACAATTCTGATAGTTAAGGACTAATAAATCCACACTTGCTGAATTTATAAATAAGCTGGTTTTCCCCAATCACCAAGGTTCGGTGAGCGCGTCAACGGGCTTCCATGGATTGCATAAATTTCGTCTTGGGCGAAATTCAACATCCGGGACTCGATGTATTTATGGATGGCCGGCTTCAACGACTCGTACCACTCAGGAGAAAGTGCAACGTTTTCACTTAGATCGAGTGCTGCGTGTATGACGGCTAATGTAGGTGATCCTGAGTTCGCCAATGACTCAAAAAGTCTCAATGGTGCGTCATTCGCTGTATCGAGCCAAGAAAAAATTGCTGCGCTACCAGACTTTAGGGGAATGATAGAAACCATTACATGGGATATTTCGACCGCCCTATCTGCTAGGTCTTGAAGCCGATTTCCGTTCAAGTCGACGGTTGGCTCGATAGCGAAAGACGCTACTAACGTTGGCGGTTCAGGGAAGATCAAAGCCCGAGACACGAGCCTTTTCCAATCCTTGGCTATCAATATTTCATCCAGCCGGCTCTTCAGCGCTTCAATGTCTGACGCGCTTTCGAGTACCTCTGAAAGATATTTTTCAAATTGCTCTGAAAATTGTACTTCTTCTTGGATGCTATGCATCGCGGCGAACTGTTCAAGTGAGGGGGTGGACTCAAACTGTTTTCGCTTGTAATAGCTTTCCCGAGCTACGGCCCGATATGCAAGCATAAACAGTTGTTCAGAGGTAAATTCGAATGGTCGAGTCTCAATGCATGCGAATAGATCTCGGTCATGTGCACGGCAGAAGCCGTTAAAAACAGAAACATCTCGCAAACCCTGCAACTCGAGATTCAGTGGGAATTTTAGGTGGTCCCCACTGATGTTTCCGCGCATAGCATAAACACGACCATCTCTTGATATAGGTCTTAAAAATGCTTCGAGAGACAGAGTGTGCGCAGATACGATTGGACCTTCATGATTTTGGTGTGGTGCAAGACACACCTTGGTCTGATACAGCTTGTTGAACCTAGCAATCTGCTGGCCCACGGCTCGCCGACGCTCTGCGGCTGCGCGCTCTGCATCCTTTTGGCGATTTAGTGCTTGTTCAACTCGTTCTTGTTTGCTGCCTCGTGATTTCGCCTGTCCCATTTCTGTTCCCCACGTCCAAGTTGCGAACCATACAGCGGTAGTTCAAATGGTTGCTGCCCCTGGAATGACACGCATTCGTCCCTGCAAGGGTTTTACTCAAAATCAGACTTACACTACCTCATCAATTCAGACCAGCCAACTATCTAGGTACCATCCGCTCCCGACCCGAAGCCGTTCGAAACTGTGGGAAGCAGGTGATCGCAGTCGAGATGAATTAAATTCTATAAACCGCAGAGCTCAGCGCCATTTGATTGCTATTTTCAATGGTCTCTAGGCCTAACCACAGTCGCAATAATTATTATATATAATCACACGTTTATCTGTGCAAGCGCACAAACACACTAAAAATATTAGAGCTGTCAAATATATCCAATTAACGACCACTTAGCGCTCGGACCGTTGCCTTTTCGTATAGTGTAAGAAGCTTTCTTTAAAAAAGCACTGGTATGGGTAGTATTTTTGTGCGCAAGAATTTGAGTGATATTCTCATTTGACGCCTCTCCAAATTCATGTAGATAGTCAAACAGCTTCACATGTTTGCTTGACGTTTGGCTGATCTTGAGAGGATTCTGTGCTTTAAAGTAGGCCGCCCATATCGGCTTGAATCGTACAAAAATTCCTTTATTCGTTCCGCACAACTCTAGCTCGCTATGCTTTTTAACAGATAACTTGATGGTTTCCCAAGCGTTACCATCGTGAGCGGAAATTCTTTTTGCAAGCTCTATAACGTCCATATATCCTACACGATATAGACTATTGAATATTACAAGATCGGCCAAGCTAAACTTATCGGGAGAGTTTTGCACCTTCACAAAAATCTCTGAAATAATCGCTTTGGCAGAAAGGGATACTTCGATCGTATCAAATGACTCTTTAAAAGAAGGGAACTCTCGGCCGTAAGCAAGTGAACCGAAAGTCATCCGCTTTACTCCCATTCCCGCGCGATCTACAAGTTGGAAGTTCATCAGCAATTTGGCAAGAGCTTTGTTTCTATGGCGGGGCTGGTGTGAGGTGATATTTTCCGCGGTAACTCCACCATAAAAAACGCCTGGATTGGTGACCATCATTCTTTCAAAATCGTAGTCAACAACTACCATTCCCTCAATGGAATAGTCACGGTGTACAAGAGCATTCATGAAGCACTCGTGGAATGCTGTACTGTCTAATTTTTTACATAAGTGCGTTTTGCCAGCGTATTCAAGGGGGATCTCCGAATTGCAGGAATTAAAGCGCTCTTTTATGAATTGAATTGTATTCCAAAGATTGTCATCCCAGACGGCGTTCTGAAGAATTTCTCCGCTACTTTTACGCCATGTAAATCTATACTCGTAAGACCCAAGCCACTTTGTTATGTCTTTTGGTTTTCCAAGAAATAGAAGCCCGGACTTTGTCACTCTACCATTAGTTGTTGCTCCGATGGCCTCTAGAAAAGCTGAAGTAGTCGGGCGCTTGTCTATGGCATACCTTTTTCTAGCGCAATAATCGTTGTACGCAGCGTCGACGGCTTGAGAGTCGAGGGCAGTATCTGGAATTTGATCCATTACTTCTGCGGTCCAGTCATAATTGACGAGGCCCGATACAGCTAAGCGGATTTCCTCTGGCGCCATCGGTCTGCTGGAGCGACCGTCGCGAATACATGTCTTGCCACTTGAGGTCGAAACAAGCGTATCTCTGCGGGTGGGTACGTGAATTGCGAGATATCTTTTTTCTTCGAATTCTACATATTGTGCTTTAAGGTCAATGTGAGGACGAATCTTGCCTCTAATGCGTTGTTCAATTTCGATAGTGTCCGATAATTCAAAGCCAACGAGCTGATTAGCCCATTGCTGATCGTGGATTTTTCCTCCATCCCGAATCCCGACAAGAATGACGCCGCCTTTTTTATTGGCCAAAGCTGAAACCTCTTCGGCCAGCTCTTTAGATCCGTGAAGGGATGATGCGTTCGAGAATTCCTTGAATTCCACTTCCTCACTCTCGAGGAGCTCACTGTTAACATGCTTGCAAGCTTGGATTAAACCTCTGATTTCGTCTTCGCTCTTCATGAACATGGTAGCGAGTTCCTTTTAGCGCGGGATAAAGCAAAATATTACATCACGGCGAATTGCCATAGCGATGTTTGATCGCATATGTGAAAAAAGCGATCGCTTCGGTGCGCTGTTTTCTGCTGGCAGTCACAAAGGCTCTTGGCCGGTAGCGGTCGCTTGCGATCGTCCGCTACTGGCCGATTGCTGCCAGTCGCCATGGGCGCTCTGCTGCCAGGCCATGTATTCGCCTCACGAAACCGCGCTTCAAACACCTGAGCTTTCCGCAATCTCCCCTTCCCCCCGCAAAAAATCCACAAACGCCCTCAGCGGCGAAGGCATGTGGCGGCGGCCGTGGTAATACAGAAACGGACCGTCGAAGGTCTGCCACCAGTCCTCGAGAATCGGCACCAGTCGACCATCGGAGAGCGGCTCGCGCAGAAAATCCTCGAAGGTATAGATGATGCCCAGCCCGTTGATGGCCGAACGAATTGTCAAATCGTGGGACGACGTCAGCAGTTGCCCCTGAGGCGGGATACGCACGATACGGCCGTCTCGATGGAACTCGAATACGCCGACTTTGCCACTCTCGAAGCGATGGCCGAGCAGGTCATGGCCCGGCAGTTCTTCGGGGTGAATGGGCGTACCGCGTTCAGCCAGATAGCCCGGGGCGGCGGCTGCAACGAAGCGTTGGCGACGCGGGCCGATGGGCACGGCGATCATGTCCTTGGCCAGGCTCTCTTCATAGCGCACGCCGGCGTCATATCCGCCAGCGTTGACGTCGACAAAGGTGTTGTCCATGACGACTTCGACACTGATCCCTGGATAAAGGCGCAGAAAACGCGCCAGCAGGTCGGGCAACAGAAAGCGTGCCACCGGCACTGGCACATTGAGTTTGAGCGTGCCGACCGGGCGCTGAGCGTCGTCGTCGAGATCGTTGAAAGCGGCGTCGATTTCTTGCAAGGCCGGGCGCAGGCGCTCGAGCAATCGTTCGCCGGCCGCCGTCGGCGTGACGCTGCGCGTGGTTCGATTGAGCAGGCGCACACCCAGGTCGCTTTCCAGCCGGCGCATGCAGTCGCTCAACGACGAGGCGGACAGCCCGCGCTTTTGCGCGGCAGCACGAAATCCCCCCGCCTCGACCACCGCAGCAAATATCGACACATCGGTAAGGTTTGGTTTACGCATGAATGCTTCCTCCGCAGGCGCCTGACTGTACGCCATACCGTACGGGTCATCCACCAATGCCCGACTTATCCTCGGGCACTCGTACACCGATACTGCTCACTCGCCCCGCCAAGCGGGAACCTGTCACGCGAATGAGAATCCCCCGATGAGCCATTCACCCGCTACGCCGAGCAATACCGCGACCCAACGCCTTCTCAAGGCCACCCGAATGCTGTTCGCCATTTCCGCGATGGCCGGCACACTGGCTGCGCAGGCGACTTCCCGAACGGAGCCGAAGCCGGACTGGTCCACCCACGACATGCCCAGCCAGAAAGGCCGCATCGTGCTGGTGACCGGAGGAACCAGCGGCATGGGCTATGAAGACGCGCTGGCCCTGACCCGAGCCGGTGCCGAGGTGATCATCGCCGCACGCAACGCCGAGCGCGGCCGCGAAGCGATCACGAAGATCAAGCAAGCCGTGCCCGAGGCGCGGGTGCAATTCGAAACGCTGGACCTTGCCAATCTGCAATCGGTGCGCGACCTCGCCAACCGTCTGCAAGGGCGCCTGCCGAGGCTCGACGTGCTGATCAACAATGCCGCGATCATGTCGCCGCCTGTTCGAGGCGTTTCCGCCGATGGCTACGAGATGCAACTGGCGACTAATTACTTGGGGCATTTCGCCTTGACCGGCCTGCTGATGCCCCTGCTACGCAAAAGCGACGATGGTCGGGTGGTCAGCCTGTCGAGCATCGCCGCCGGGCGCGCAAGCCTGAACTTCGATGACCTGCAGGCTGAGCGCAGTTACGACCCTTTTGCCAGCTACAGCCAATCGAAACTGGCGGTTCTAAAGTGGAGTATTGAGCTGCAGCAGCGCAGCGATGCCGCCGGTTGGGGGATACGCAGCATCGCCGCGCACCCCGGCGTTGCCGTGACGGATCTGATCGCCCGGGGGCCTGGCCTGGACAGTGAATTCGGCAAACAATGGGCTGTAGAGCGGGACCTGTATCATTCCGCAGCGCAGGGCGCGCTGCCGACGCTGTATGCAGCGACGGCGCTGGAGGCGGTTGGCGGCGCCTACTACGGCCCTACCGGTGATAACGAGAAGCGCGGGCCGCTGGGCTTCGCCAAGATGCCGCCGGCCGCTGCCGATCGCTCGAATTCGGCCACACTGTGGCAACTCTCCGAGCGGCTGACCGGCGTCACCTACCGCTGACCGCCCGGCACGGGGTAGGCCCCGTGCCATTGCCCCACCACTCCCACAGGAGCGCAACATGGATACGTCTCTTCTCGCCCACCGCGCCGGCGCCATCATCAATGCCGAGGCTCACGAGCTGCGCCCTGCGCTCAACGGTTTTCTGCTGTTCGTTTGCCTGTTCGCCGGCTATTTCATGCTCCGTCCGATCCGCGAATCGATGGGCATCACTGCCGGCGTCGAGAACTTGCATTGGCTGTTCACCGCGACCTTCCTGGTCATGCTGGCGGCCGTGCCGCTGTTCGCCTGGCTCAGCGCACGCGTGCCGCGCCTGCATTTCGTGGACTGGGTGTACGGATTCTTCTGCACCAACCTGCTGTTGTTCGCCGCCTTGTTCCTGGGCGAGGAAAGCCCGTGGCTGGCGCGCGTGTTTTATGTGTGGATATCGGTCTACAACCTGTTTGTCGTATCGGTCGCCTGGAGCCTTATGGCCGATGTATTCGACAGTGCCCAGGCCAAACGTCTGTTCGCGTTCATCGCGGCGGGCGCCAGCGTCGGCGGCCTGAGTGGCCCTGCGCTGAGCGCCTTGCTGATCGGTCCGCTGGGTG
Source organism: Pseudomonas sp. CCNWLW23 (assembly GCF_037095675.1). Lineage (NCBI taxonomy): Bacteria > Pseudomonadati > Pseudomonadota > Gammaproteobacteria > Pseudomonadales > Pseudomonadaceae > Pseudomonas > Pseudomonas sp. CCNWLW23. The sequence continues at coordinate 329,215 of NZ_JBAWKM010000002.1, forward strand.
AGTCCGGCCTGATGCTGCTGGCCGCTGTTCTGCTGGCCGCTGCGATGTGGTTCAAGCGCCAGTTGATGCGCTGGCGTGAACGGGGTGGCGCAGGACGCCCCGATGCCGCGCCGAGCGAAAGCCCTCGCAGGCCGTTGCCGGGCAATCCGTTCAGCGGTATGACGGCCGTTCTGAAATCACCCTATCTGCTCGGCATCTGCGGTTTTGTGGTGCTGCTGGCGACAGTCTCCACCTTCCTTTACTTCGAGCAGGCACGCGTCGTCGCCGAACACTTCCCGGACCGCGAGGCGCAGGTGCGCGTGTTCGGCATCATCGACTTTGTCGTGCAGGCGGGCGCCCTGCTCTGTCAGCTGTTCATCACTGGACGCCTCGCGCAAAGGCTCGGCGTCGGCGTGCTGTTGGCCATGGTGCCGCTGGTCATGTGCGCGGGATTTATCGGGCTGATCTTCGCCCCCGGCTTTGGCCTGATCGCCGCGCTGATGATCGTGCGCCGCATCGGTGAGTACGCCTTCGTGCGCCCAGGCCGAGAGATGCTGTTTGCCCCGCTCGATGCCGAAAGCAAGTACAAGGCGAAGAACTTCATCGACACCGTGGTCTACCGCGCCGGCGACGCCATCAGTGCCTGGGCAAAAAGCGCGCTGGACGCCCTCGGCCAAGGTGCAGGCATGGCAGCGCTGGTTGGCGCGTTGTGTGCACTGCTGTGGGGTCTGCTGGGGTGGCGACTCGGCGAACGGGCGGACCGCCGAGCCAGTGTGGCGGGAGCGCGGCAAAACCCAGCGTAGCGTTCAACGGTCATTGACTGAGACAGGCATTGCCGTAGAATCGCCCGCCCAAAAAATCAGCTTGCAGAGCGAGAAGGAGCTTCGATGCAACGGGTGATGATTGTTGGTCAGCCTGGGTCTGGCAAAAGCACGTTGGCGCGCAGGCTTGGTGAGCGCACGGGGTTGCCGGTCGTGCATATCGACACGATCCATTGGCAGCCAGGCTGGATCGAGCGAAGCCCGGATGAGAAGACCCGACTCTGCCTGGAGGTCGAGGCGCGTGATCGCTGGATATTCGAAGGTGGCCATTCAACCACTTGGGAAAATCGCGTCGCCCGTGCAGATCTGCTGATCTGGATCGATCGTTCGCCACCGCTTCGATTCTCGCGCGTCTTCCGTAGAACGCTGCTCAACCACGGTCAGTCTCGGCCCGACTTGCCGGAAAACTGCCCCGAACAGCTGGCGAACCTGCCTGAATTTCTAAAGTTCATGTGGCGGACGAGAAAAACCTCGCGAGCCAAAATGCGCCAATTCGTGTCAATGGCGCCATCGGCTTGCCGGGTAGTTCATCTGCGGTCGAATCGAGAGACGAGGATTTTTCTCGAAAACATTCGCCATGCACAGGGCCAGACTTTGCAGACTGACTGACGGCTGACCGCTCCACCAGGGAACTGCCGGTGCCAGGCATCGTCCGAGCTTAAGCGTTTAAGCAAACAGCTCGTCGCGAGGTTTCCGTTTGAAAGCTGCCATCGTCAAAAAATACCGTTTGATCATCAAGACCCTGGGTTACGTGGGCTGGTCTTTGTTCTGGTTGCTGCTCTGGGACATCGCCGTCACCGTCGACTTCATGCTGTTTCTCAACACAAAACTCAACCTGCCGTTGATGCCGCTGACCTTGCTCGGTTCAGCGTTGATCGTGTTGATCAGTTTTCGCAACAGCAGCGCTTACAACCGCTGGTGGGAAGCGCGGACGCTGTGGGGGTCGATGATCAACAATTCCCGCAGCTTCGCCCGGCAAGTGCTGACGCTGCTGGACGACGCAGGTGGCGAGGTTAATCCGGTCAAATCGACGCTGTTGCGCCGCCACGTGGCCTACGTGAATTGCCTCGCCGCGCACCTACAGGGCCAGCCATGTCCCGACGAGGTGCGGGCGTTTATTCCCGCCGAAGAATTCGCCCGCAGTGGCACAACCAATAACTTTGCCAACGATATTCTCACCGGCTCGGCGACTTTGCTCGCTCGCGAATACAAGGCCGGGCACCTGGACAGTATTCGCCTGGCGCGGCTTGAGTCGACGCTGGTGGATCTGTCCAACAGCCAAGGCGGCATGGAGCGGATCGCCAATACCCCGCTGCCCTACCCTTATGTGTATTTCCCACGGCTGTTCATATCGCTGTTCTGCCTGATCGTGCCGATAGGACTTGTCGAATCCCTCGGTTGGTTCACGCCGCTGGCGTCGACCGTGGTCGGGTTCATGCTGCTGGCCATCGAACGCATCGGCACCGATCTGCAAAGCCCGTTTCGCCACAGCGAACACCAGATTCAAATGGAGGCGCTGTGCGAAACCATCGAAAAGAATTTGCAGTCGATGCAGCGTGATTCGTTGGGGGATGTGCGCAGGGTTGAGGAGCCCGCTTGAGACGCTGCTTTAGCAGCTGCGCTTTTCATCAGATGCGCAGCAGCTATTGACGAGTGTCCGCCTCCTCGGCCGGGTAAAACTCGCCCTGCTTGCCCATTTCTTCGAGTCGTTCGCGCGCTACCGCCTCAACTCGGGCCACTGCGTCTCGATCGTCAGGGTCAACCAACTGCAAACACAGGCGTCGGACATTTTGGTCATGGGTCCCCTCGCTGAGCATTTCGTGGGTGAAGACTTGTTCAGCACGCCATAGGCATAACTGGGTATGGGTCCCGCCGAGCCATATCTCGTTGATTGATCCAAGATCAGTGGTTGCCAGTTGATCCACGGTGATTGTCTTATCCATTGCGCCGTACCTGTAAAAATGTTCGTAGACAGGTACGACTAGCGGGCACAGTGGGTCGTTCCAAGCGTCGCACGTTCCCACCGCATCCGCGGTATATCCTCCTCCCAAAACGTCAATTTTTCCGAGCCCAACTCCCAAACATCACATCACCGACGTAGATACCCGAAGAAGCTGATCGCTCCTGATCCAGACGCGTCTGCAACGTTTCAATGTCGACCTCCTCTGCACTGGCCACCCCTAACGCAATGATTCGCGGCAAGCATGCTCGAACGATGGCGCCAAGGCTGTACGGCGTATCAGGCGTTTGTACCAGGCACTCGGCTCGCACGCTTTCAACGGTCAAGCCTGCCTGAGTGAAAATGCCGTGCAGGTTGAACCCGATGTGCAAATCCGCTCCTTCGCGAGCAAGCATTTGCTGTAACCAACGTTGCGCTCTTGCATGCAAAGGGAAAGGCTCGACGCTGGCAGGCGCCATCGTCGTATCGTGTTCCTGGAAGACCATGATCCCGCCGGGACGTAGACATCTCGACAGCGCTCGGATCGTCGCCACCGCATCCGGTTGATACATGAGGACACGCCCGCCGACGATGGCGTCAAAACTGCCGATAGAGTCTGGCAATTCCAAGAGGTCTCCCTCAAGAAAGGTCAGCGCATGTCCTGCGGTGCGCTGGCGTGCAACGGCAATGGCAGCGGCATCGTGATCAACGCCGATGATCTCCCCGCCTCTTCCCACGAGATCACACAGCAAAAACGAAACATCACCCGAACCGCAACCTACGTCCAGGATTCGCATCCCTTCACTAACGCCCGCATCGATCAGCAAGCGTGTGGTGAAATCGAGTCGGTTGAGCGGCATTATCAAATTCCCTGAGTTTTCTGAAAAATCATGGCAGGCGCATAAGTCATCTGGCCCCCAACAGCGCTTCATCCTTGGCCACCGCACGTTTGTAGGCGTCGCGGCTGGTCAACTTCTGGGCATAGGCGAGAAACGCAGGCCTGGGCGGCAAGGTTTGCAAGCCTAACCCCCAGCCAATGTGGGAGCCAACATAAACGTCTGCAGCGGTGAAGCGTTCCCCGGCGATAAACGGATGCGCCAATACCGCGCGCTCAAGCTGATCGACCGTGCGCTCATAGCTTCCGTAGCCAAAGAAAAACTCCTGATCCGGCGTCGGGTTGAAACTGGCGCGGTAGTTGGTGACCGCCTGCTCCAGCGGTCCCGCAGCGAAAAACATCCACCGGTAATAAGCGGCGCGCTCCGCTGCCACTGGCGCCAGCCCGGCTTCGGGAAATGCCTGAGCCAGATAGGCACAGATGGCGGCGGTTTCTGTTATGGTTTGCCCGTTATGCACCAGGGCCGGGATCTTCCCCATCGGGTTAACGTCGCGAAAAAAACTGGCGCGCGAACCATCAGCGTCGTTCATCGTCGGCGCCGCCAGCGCAGCACCACCCCAGCGGTCAGACTGACTGGTCGACTGGTAATCCATCACCACCGTCTCATACGCGCAGCCGATTTCTTCGAGCATCCAGCGCACCATACGGCCGCGAGAATTGGGGTTGGTATAGAAAGTCATTGTCATCGTGAGCTCCTTTTGGCTCGGTGTGTTGACGACAATGGTAAAAGCGAAGCGGTATGAGCCTGTGGGCGCCTTCCGCCAGAATACTTGCAGAACGCGCCATTGGCGGCGTATTGCATCACGCATCACCGCTATCCTGCAGTTCGGAGTCTGGAAATGCCGCACCTTCACACCAGCGCCGAGCGGTGTAAATTACCCAGGGTATTCTGGGAATCAATAGCGCAGCTGGGACTGGATCCCTCGTTGATTGAGCAACATGCTCAACTGCCCCATGACCTTTATCTGAACGAATCGACCTTTGTCAGCACACAGCAGTTGTTCGCTGTCTGGAACGCCATTGAGGCGCTTTCGGCAGATCCCGCTTTGGCGATAAAAATGGTTCGCGACACGCCCAGTGCGAAGCACAAAATGGCGTTCATCACGGCGTTATATGCTGCTGATTATCGCGACGGACTTGCGCGGTTGGCGCGCTTGCAGCGCCTGTGCAGTCCCGACAAATTATCCATGGTCGAGCACCAGAACACTGTGTCATTCACGATTCAGTGGCCATCCGGCACGGGGCCTGCGCCCTATCTTTCAGTGGAGGCGTGTTTTGCCTTGGTACTGGAGCTCGGTCGACGAGGCACCGGAAAACACATCACGCCTATGTCATTGAGCTTGCGGCGGCCAAAGCCACCGCTGGAAACTCACTCGGATTATTTCGCCTGTCCCATCAACTACGGCGCCAGCCATGACGAGATGATCGTGAGCGCCTCTGATCTTGAGCGGCCGTTTCTGCACCACAATGCGCAGGTGCTGCACATGATGAGCCCCGGCCTCGATGCCGCATTACGCGCAATCGAGGCGCCGGTTGGCTTCTGTGAGCAGGTCATTGAAATATTCAAGCGCACGCTGGCAAACGGACGGCCAAGTTTGCAACACCTCGCCAGAGAACTGTTGCAGAGCGAGCGAACCTTGCAGCGCCGTCTGGCGTCCGAGGGCACGACCTTCAACGCACTGCTCAACGAGGCGAGGCGTCAAGTGGGGTTGCAGCTGCTGGCTGATAAGAGCCTGGAGCTCAAAGAGGTGGCGTATCTTCTGGGTTATGACGACGTCAACTCTTACTATCGGGCCTTTCGGCAGGTGGAAAAGGTTACGCCCAGTCAGTGGCGTCGTTCGTTCAATCCTGATAAGAACCAGGCCTGAAGCAGCCGCTACCCGCTCTCAAAATGATGTCCGCTCTAGTTGGCGATAAATTTGTTGTTGGTTTTATTCGTCGTACTGTCAACAAACCAAATCGCGACCCCATCTGTTAAAACCCTGCTGCATTCCTTACCGTATTTTTGATAGGCAACGCAGATCACATCCCCCGTAATCACCCAACTTCCTGACTGCATGGACTCGCTGGAAATCTGAATTTGTGCAGTTCCGTCAGCGCTTAATACTTGAGAAAAAGGATAGCCAGTGGACGTTACGCTGGAATGTTTTCGGCCTATGACCGTAGTTTTTATTTCGCTGCCCGTTAGCTGCTTTGCGGTCGCCGGTGCGGCCGCATGGGCGTCGAGCGCAGCTTGATTACCGGACGAAGTGCAGCCAATCAAAAATAGAACGGCAACCGCACAAAAAAGGAGCTTTTTCATAACTATCACCCTTTCGCTTATTGAAGCGCATAGAAATACCGGACTTATATTAGGCACGAAACGGATCGACAATATATTCGATTACTATAAAGCCAATAGCACTCCCACCTATACATCCCCAAACTGTAAAGCAATCGGACACAATTAGATTTAGTTTGGTAGCGTCGCCGCGATTTAATTTTGCGAACTCACACCATTCAACTTAACGATGTAATGCTGGCGCCCAATTGGCGATTTCCGCCCATAGCGAGCCATCAGAAATGACCGCTGAAGTCGAAAGCAAACGATGCTTCAAAGCCTTGTCACCAGACAGTCACGCCAATTCACTAATCTTCCCATCCCCCCGTCGCCCCAAGAGCCCGCATTCCAAAATGCCGCCCATCACCGCCACCTCCCCACCCCGCCAAAAGATCATCCTGCGCTCCGACAACCTCACCTCTTCCGACTTCGGCGCCCTGTTCTCCAGGCTCTTCGGCAACCGCTACGCCGATACTCCGCCGCCACCTTCCAACATCATCATCGGCGGTGTCTACGGGCGGCACGACGGGGTGAGTTTTCGGCGTATGCATTACCACGGCGACTTCAGCGTCGCCCTCCCCGATCCGCAGAACGAAATCACTTTCGTCATCCCCACCGCCGGCAAGATCGTTTTCAACCACGTCGCTGAATCCATTGGCATGGCGCACATCGGTCTGGCAATCGACAAGGCGGATATCCGTTCGATGCGCTTTGTGGACGATCACGCGCACCACGGGATTTCGATCAATCGTCAGCAGCTCACCGAGCGGTTGTCGGCGCTGCTGGAGAAACCGGTCGTGCAGAAGATCGTGTTTGAGCCAAGCGTGGATCTGAATACCCCGGCATTTCAGGGCCTCAAGGCGTTGATCGATCTGGCCACGGGCACTGAGTTCGATGCCTTGATCAACAGCGGCACGCTGATGCCGTCGCGCTTACGCGAGATGTTGATCGATGCGGTGCTGGAGGCGTGGCCGCACAACTTCACCGAGGCATTACGGGGGCCGGCGCCGTGTGTGGCGCCGCGTCATGTGAAGGTGGCGATGGAATTTATTCAGGCGCATCCGCAGCAGTTGGTCAGTGGCGTGGATCTGGCGCGGTTGAGCCATGTCAGCCAGCGCGCCTTGCAGGAAGGCTTTCGACGTTTTGTCGGGATGTCGATCGTGGCGTATCAGCGGCAGGTGCGTTTGCAGCGCGCCTATGATGCGTTGGCGCGAGGGCATGCAGGCTCTGTGACGGAGGTGGCGTTGAGCTTTGGCTTCAGTAATGTCGGGCGCTTTTGTCAGTATTTTCAGAGTGCTTACGGCGTAAGCCCAGCGGAGTTGAAGGCCAGGCGTTGACCATTCGGTCCGGTGAAACCTGTATTTGATTGAACAGCAGGAATCTCAGGGCGACTAACCCCAGACAGGTCGTTTGACGGCACCGCCGATTCAAGCGGCGTTTACCTGGCTGCGACCCGACGGTGCGTTTCTGCGCGCGTCGGTGCAGGCTTCGCAAGGGGGTTTCCATGACCGAGGATTTCATCGGCTTTTTCACGGCTCACACGATTTTAGGAATTTCACTGGCGAACTGGGTGCTGGCGTTCCTCGCCGCGACACTCAGTTATCTGCTGACCACCACGGCGATCCGTTTCGTGTTCCGCAAGGTGCAGGCCCGGGCCAGCGCCGGCAATGGGCATCTGACCTACATGGCCAGCGAAGTGCTGGCGGCGACCAGCACCACGTTGCTGCTGTTGGCATCGATTCTGGTCGGCATCGGCTTGCTGGATTTGCCGGAGCGCTGGCTCGGGCGGGTCAGCAGTTTGTGGTTCGTGGTGGCGGCGTTGCAGGTTGGCCTGTGGACCAACCGCGCGCTGGCACTGGGGCTGCATCGGTATTTCTCGCGGCATAACGCGACCGGCACTTTTCAGGCGAGCGCCCTGGCGACCCTGAGCCTATGGGGCGTCAAGGTGTTGCTGTGGGCGGTTATTCTGCTGGCGATGCTGTCGAATCTGGGCGTGAACATCACTGCATTCGTCGCCAGCCTGGGTGTCGGCGGTATCGCGGTGGCGCTGGCGGTGCAGAACATTCTCGGCGACGTGTTCGCCTCGCTGTCGATTGCCGTCGACAAGCCGTTTGAGGTGGGTGATTTCATCGTCGTCGGCACGCTGGCCGGTACGGTCGAGCACGTCGGCCTGAAGACCACGCGCATCCGCAGTCTCGGCGGTGAGCAGATTGTCATGGCCAACGCCGACATGATCGGCAGCACCATTCAGAACTACAAGCGCTTGCAGGAGCGTCGAGTTGTGTTTGAGTTTCGTCTGACATACGAGTGCACCAGCGAACAGATCCGCCAGATCACCCAACGCGTTGAAAGCATCATCAAGAACGAAAAACAGGCACGCTTCGACCGCTGCCATTTCCGCAGTTTTGGTGAGAGCGCGCTGGAATTCGAGACGGTGTACATCGTTCTGGACGCCAGCTACAACGTCTACATGGACGTGCAGCAACGCATCAACCTGGCAATCATGGAAGCGGTGGCCGAGCTGGACGCGACGTTCGCCTTCCCGGCGCGCACCGTGCATGTCGCCTCCCTGCCCGAACCCAGCGCGCAGCCAGCACGCACACAGCAACCTTCGCGTGCGCAGCATGCTTGAGCGCAAGAGCCCGGCAATTTGCCGGGCTCGCTGTGTTCAAAACGCGTAACTGGCCTTGAGTCCGCCATTGAAACCATGGCTGTCACCGCCACCGTTGGCCCCGACCTCAGCGCCTACACTCAGTGCGCCGAGGTTGGCCATCAGATTAACGCCGCCGCTGAACTGGTCGCGGTTGTCGAACGCCGCGCGCTGCTCGATATCCAGCCCCAGCAGCTGGCCTTCGCTGTCGACTTGCTGATTGCCGAGCGCACGTTCATAGCCCACGCGAACACCCGGGACCAACTGCCACGCACCCATCGTCACCGGGGCAAATGACACGTCGAGATTGGCCACCGCGCTGCGGCGGGTCTGCTCAATGCCATCGACGTCGAGCGCCAGCTCACTGCCCTTCTCTTTGAAACCTTGCAAGTCGAGATGACTGACGCGAAAGCCCAGGCTCGGTTCGACAATCACGCTGCTGAGCGGCAGGCGATAACCCAACGCCACGGTCGCGCCAGTGAGATTGCCGTGAGTGTCGCCCTTGGCAGTGCCGAGGCCACCGCCAAGCTCGCGTTTGCTGTCGTAGTCGACATAACCGGCGCTGGCGTTGGCGTCGACAAACAAGCCGCGCTCAAGGCTGATGAAGCCGTAACGCGCACCGAGGTTGAGGAAGGTGAAGTCCGTATCGGCCTCGCCACCCGCTCCGCCCACGCTGCCCTTGCTGTAGCCAAAGCTGCCGCGCGCGCTGAGTTGTTCGCTGAAGCGCTGGGTGATGCCGAGCATCAGGCCCTGGCTGTGTTCGTTGCTGCTCTCGGCATGGGCCGAGCCGTCGGTGCCGACGTAGCTGGCGAGCGCGGTGCTCCAGAGGCGGTATTGGCCGACCTTCAAATCGCTGCCGCTGGCGAACGGTGCGGCGGCTTTTTCGATCATCGCGTTCTGCCGCAGCAGGTAGCTGGCCGCATCAGCGTGGACCTGACCGCCGACTTGAGATTCGACACCGCCCAGAGTGCCGGCGTCGATCGCCGATTGCAGGTAGTAGTTGTAGGCGCTGTAGGTGCCGGACAGCTCGGAGTTCTGCAACTGCCGCAGCAATTCTGCACCAGCGGCGGCATTGCCGATCAGCCCGGCCTGCCCCGGCAAGCTGTTGTACTCGACCAGTTTGCCGCGCAGCACGTAAATGGTTTCCTGGGACAGACCGAGGCCCTGCTTGAGGTAGTTGTCCATGCTGCCGTACTCGGCGGCGACCTGGTCGAGACCGGCCTGCAAGTAACTGGCCTGTACCCCGAGCAGCGGCTCGTAGACAGCGGCCATGCTCGGCGGCAGCGCTTTCAAGGTCGCGGCGACACGGGCGGCGGTGTAGTCGTTGGTCGCCAGATAATTGGCCATGATCGTCGCCTCATCGACGCCAGCGATGCTCTGCAACACGGCGGCGGTCCAGCCGGTGCGGTCCTTGCCGGCGGTGCAGTGGAATAGCTGCGCGGCGTCGACACTGGCCAGCTCATTGAACAACTGGCCGAACTGCCCACGCATGCCGGCATCGCTGACGAACGCGCGGTTGGTGTCCTCCATCATCGCCACCGCTTCGGCGGCGCTGTGGAACGAGATATTGGTGATGTTCGCACCCGAGGTGGTGCTGCCAATGATGTCGATATTGCGGTAGGCCGCGCCCGTGATCATCGTGTCAGGCGTGGCGGCAATTTCGCTGGGCGTGCGCAAGTCGTAAATGGCTTTGATGCCGAGCCCATTGAGTGTCGCCAGATCCGCCGCCGACGGCGTCAATGCGTTGGAGCGGTAGAACACGCCGCTGCGCATAACGCCGTCGTGGGCGGTGGAGTACGCGGTGGTGATGCCGGCGATGTCGCGGAAGTTGTCGATGCCGGACAAGCGCGGCGTGTCGAGGGTGACAGGCTCGGCCGCATGGGCAGCGGCGATGGACAGGCTCAGAACGGACAGCGAACACAGAAGACGTTGGAACACAGTGCAGCCTCATGAAATCAGCGTTGGGCTGGTCACTATGGGCAGACGAGTGGGAGGGAATATGACAGTTTCGGCTGGCGACAAAATGCCTGCGCGAATGGGCCGTGGCGTGCGTGATCGGTCCATCAATCCTGCTTGGATATGTTGAAGATCCCTGTGGCAGCGAGCCTGCTCATGAAAGCGGCGTGTCAGCCGATTATATTCAAACTGAAAAAAAGCTTTCGCGAGCAGGCTCGCTCCCACAGGGTTTGGGGAAGTATCCGTTTTTTCAATTTGTCGCGCGCAATGCCAACGCCTTATAAGACTGCCATCACTTTCAAGAACAAGAGGCTGTACCCATGAGCAACGCCTGGAACGAAGGTTATTTCACCGACGAAGGCTACACCTACAGCTATAGCCGGGAGATCAATCCGGTGTTCCTGCGTTACTGCCTGTTGTTGCGCGGTTTTGCCACGCTGGAAAGCAACGATGGCGTGCACTGCGAACTGGGCTTCGGTCAGGGCGTGTCGATCAACATCCACGCCACCGCCAACCCGGGTTCGTTTGTCGGTACGGACTTTCACCCGGGTATGGCGGCCCATGCCATCGACCTCGCGACTGCCGCCAACAATGGCGCGCGTCTGTATGACGACAGCTTCGAGCAGCTGCTGGCGCGCAATGATCTGCCGCAGTTCGACAGCATCAGCCTGCACGGTATCTGGACCTGGGTGAGCCGCGACAATCAGAAACTGATCGTCGAATTCGCCCGCCGTCACCTGAAACCGGGCGGCATGCTCTACGTCAGCTACAACTGCTTCCCCGGCTGGTCGCCGTCGGCGCCGCTGCGCAATCTGTTCAGCCTGCATGACCGTTTCGCCAACGCCTCGGCGCGCTCCGATGAGCGCATCGACGCCGCACTGGAGTTTTCCGAAGCGTTGCTCGCGGCCAATCCGAAGTATGCCGCTGCGGCACCAAGCCTGGGCGCGCGGCTGCAAAGCATCAAGGGCCAGGATCGTCACTACGTCGCCCACGAATATTTCAACCGCGACTGGAACTGCATGTACTTCGCCGACATGGTCGACGCGCTGGCCCCGGCCAAACTCGACTACGCCACCACGGCAGTGCCGCTGGACTCAATCGACCCGCTCAACCTGAGCGCCGAAGGCATGGACTTTCTGGAAACCATCGAACACCCGATCATGCGCGAGCAAGCGCGGGACTACTTCGTCAACCAGCACTTCCGCCGCGATCTGTACGTGCGTGGCGCGACGCGCCTGTCCGCTGCCGAACGCCGGGCGAGAATGCTGCACAGCCGTTTCGCGTTGCTGCAACCCTGGGAAACTGTCGCGGGTTCGGTCACCGGTCCTGCCGGCGAAGCGACCCTGCAAGCGGAAATCTACGGCCCGGTGCTCGATGCCTTGGCGGCGCAGAACTATGCGGCCAAATCAATGCGCCAATTGCTCTCCGAGACTGCAATGGCTTACGACGACGTCGAACAAGCCCTGGCCGTGCTGATCGGTATGGGCGCGGTCGCTCCGTGCCAGAGCGAGGCCGCCGAGGCGCAGGTCAGCGGTCGCTGCGCCGCGCTCAATCTGCAACTGTGCAAACGCTCGCTGTACGGCGCCAACATCCAGACCCTGGCCAGCCCGGTCACCGGTGGTGGCGTGACGGTCAGCCGCTTCCAGCAGTTGTTCCTGATCTCGATCAAACAGGGCAAACAGCAGCCGGCCGAATGGGCGCAACTGGCGTGGGGGGTGATCAGCGAACAAGGTGAAGTGCTGGTCGACAATGGCCAGCCGCTGCTCACCGCTGAAGCCAACATCGCCGCGCTGACCGCACAGGCGCAAGTGTTCGCCGAGCAGACGCTGCCTGTGCTGAGGGCGCTTAAAATCGCTTGATTGCAAACGAACCAAGGTGGGAGCGAGCCTGCTCGCGAAAGCGCTGGATCAGCCGCCAAATCGGTGACTGACGTACCGCATTCGCGAGCAGGCTCGCTCCCACATTGGTCGAGGAACCTGGCTAAGCCAACCGTCCTGTTTGCGGAACTTTCCGCGCTCTGCCGCCCGTCCTGCCACTCGGCAAAAAACGAAATTTCTGCTGCGCGCCCTGCTCACAAACTATGCATGCGCCAACGCCCACAAGGGTCGAGGCGCGATAGCCTGGTCTGAGGAAAATTTGAATGTTCATACATAACAAGCGACTTCAGTACACCGTTCGAGTGGCCGAGCCCAACCCGGGTCTGGCCAATCTGCTGTTGGAACAATTCGGGGGCGCCAATGGCGAACTGGCCGCGGCAGCGCGCTATTTCACTCAAGCCTTGGCTGAAGAAGATCCGGGGCGCAAAGACCTTTTGCTGGACATCGCCACCGAAGAGTTGAGTCACCTGGAGGTGGTCGGCTCGATCATCGTCATGCTCAACAAAGGCGCCAAGGGCCAACTGGCAGAGGGCGTTCAAGAGGAAGGCGAGCTGTACCGCGCGCTGAATGGCGCCGGTAATGACTCGCACATCACCAGCCTGCTTTATGGCGCAGGCGCTCCTCTGGTCAATTCGGCTGGCGTACCGTGGACGGCGGCCTACGTTGACTCGATCACCGAGCCGACCGCCGACTTCCGCTCCAACATCGCAGCCGAAGCGCGGGCGAAAATTCTCTACGAACGCTTGATCAACATCACCGATGATCCGGGCGTCAAAGAGGCGCTGGGCTTTTTGATGACGCGGGAAATCGCCCATCAACAGTCCTTCGAAAAAGCCCTGCATTCGATCCAGCCGAACTTCCCGCAGGGCAAACTGCCGGGCATGCCGGAGTTCACCAACAAGTACTTCAACATGTCTGGCGAGCCCAACGTGCGCGGTCCGTGGAACGAGGGCGGTGCGTGGGAGTACGTGGAAAACCCAGAGCCGGCAGTCGACGGCGGCGATGGTCTGGCGACCGTCACCCTTCCGGCTGAAGACGAACAGGTGCTGGAAGCGATGAAGACCCGTACAGCTTCTGACCCACTCAGCGAGCCGGTGACCGGTGCTGATCTGGGCTCCGGTTACGTGCAAGGCAAAGATGTCTGAACCCCGTCCGGCGGCCCCGGATCGGGGTCGCCACTTGCTCAAGGTGATCAACATGAAAAACAGCAAAGTCTCGGCACTGACCTCTGAACATTTTCAACGTTTGATGGAGCACGCATACGCCGGTTTTGAGCTGGACTGCAAACAGGCCTGTCGGGGATTGAAAGTCAGCATGGCGGTGAATGTATTTGGCCTGGGCACCCTGCTGCCGAATAATTTCGCTGAGGAGACTGCCGTTCCGCCAGCGGACGCACATCCAGCCGTCGACGACGCCTTGCCCACGATGCCGGTGGTCGCCAAGCGCGTATTGGCGCAGCGCAACCGTTCCATCGACGGGGCGGAAAGTTTTCATCGGTAACAGGAGCGCGACATGAGAACGTATAAAAACCTGAGTTTCCCCTCAAGCCTGGGTGTCGCCCCGGGACTCCAGTTTCTGCTGGGCTGTGCGATATTCGCCGGCGGAACGCTGATCCTGATGAGCGAACTGGCGGGAACATTCTTTGCGATGTGAACCTTGGTTTGCTATCGCGCGTTCAAAACAGCACCGCAGCCGCTTCCCTCATGAAGATCTCAACGGTCTTCGGCCCTATCCCCTCGAACTCGGACAGGCGCTTCTCCAGCGCCTTACGATCCGCGCTCGCCGCCACGATGTTGCTCACCTTACCGGCGTACTCGCTGTTGAGCTTGTTGGCCAGCGCGAGCAGTCGCGACGCCGTGCTTTCATCGTAGCGAACGTAACGCGCCTGCCCCAGCATCGACACCAATTGACGGTGTGTGCACTGCGCGAGCTTTTGCGGGGTGTCGTTGTGATGCTGCTCTACTATGACCTGATACGCCTTGGCGGCGATGGCGCCCTGAATCCTTTTGCCCATCAGAAAACTCGCCAGCAACCATTTGAACAGGCCGGGTTCGCTGGCGTTTTGCAGGTCGATGTTCAAGCCACCGGCCGTGATGATTTCGCTCACAAGTCTCACCTCAAGGCGCGCTTCAATTACAGATGTTGACCCGGCACGGCTTTGAACGATCCAATCGCGACAGCCTGGCCAAGGCAGTAAATTGAATTCCAGGTGGAAATGGATGGTCATCTTTCAAGAGATGAGAGATGACAAGCATAAGGACCCTCAAATGCTCGGTCGTAAAATGCCCAAAACCCGGGGGCATGACGCCGCACAAACCGCTCCCATCAAAGCTGCCAGCGAGATCGCCGCTTTCCGCCTGACAGTCATCTTCATGCTGACGGTCATTCTGGCGTTTCTCGGCGTGGAAGGCTGGCGAACCTGGCGTGACTATCATGCAGCCTTCTCGTCGGCGCGTGATTCGGTCACCAACCTCGCGCGGGCAACCGCGCAACATGCCGAGGACGCCATCCGCCAGGTCGATGTGCTGACCGCCGCTTTGGGCGAGCGCGTCGAAGGTGATGGCCTACAAAACATAGACGTACCGCGCATCCACAACTTGCTGGTGCAGCAGGCCAGATTGATGCCGCAGTTGCATGGACTTTTTATCTACGGCCCGGACGGCAAATGGATCGTCACCGACAAGGAAATGATCCCCGACCCGGCGAACAATGCCGATCGCGACTACTTCCAGTATCACCGCGCCAACACCGATCGAAACGTGCGTATCGGTGATGTCGTCAAGAGCAAATCCACCGACGACCTGATCATCCCGATTTCCCGCCGCTTGAATAACCCGGACGGCTCCTTCGCCGGCGTGCTGCTGGGGACGATCAAGGTCAGTTATTTCGTCGACTATTACGGCGATTTCAAGATCGACGACAAGGGTGCACTGGTGCTGGCGCTGCGCAACGGCACCATTCTCGTGCGGCGTCCCTTCATCGCTTCGGTAATCGGTCAGAGCCTCGCCGACAGTGAGGTGTTCAAAAACTACCTGCCCTTTTCCAGTCAAGGGATCGCCGAGGTCCGAGCGGTCGTCGACGGCACCCAGCGTCTTTACGGTTACAGAGCTTTGAGCACCTATCCGCTGGTGGTCGAAACCGGCCTTTCCCGCGAATCGATCATTGCGCCGTGGCGCTGGGACCTGATCAAAACCGGTTTCGTGCTGATGTCGGTGATTACCGCGTTCACGGTCTTCGGACTGATTGTCTTGAGGCAACTGCGTCAACGGATGGTGATGGAAAAGGATCTGCGCCGGGCACATCAGGCCATGAAGGACATGGCGTTGACCGACAGCCTGACCGGGTTGGCCAACCGTCGGCGACTGGACACTGCCTTGGTTGACGAAATTCGCCTGGCCAGACGCCAGGGTTCGTCGATCTCACTGATCATGATCGATGTCGATCACTTCAAGCTCTACAACGACAGCTACGGGCACGCGGCGGGTGACGATTGCCTGAGCGCTGTCGGACAGGCGATTGCGCAAGCAGTAAAACGGCAGGGTGATCTGGCCGTGCGCTATGGCGGCGAGGAGTTTTCCGTGCTGCTGCCCAACACCGATATTCGCGGGGCGGCGCTTGTGGCGCAGGAAATTCTTGAGGCCATTCGATCCTTGCGGATGGAGCACAAAGCCCATCCGCTGGGTCACGTCACCGCCAGCGCAGGTATTGCGGTTGGCAAGCCGGCCGAACATGAAGTGAGCC
Source organism: Pseudomonas sp. CCNWLW23 (assembly GCF_037095675.1). Lineage (NCBI taxonomy): Bacteria > Pseudomonadati > Pseudomonadota > Gammaproteobacteria > Pseudomonadales > Pseudomonadaceae > Pseudomonas > Pseudomonas sp. CCNWLW23. The sequence goes on from NZ_JBAWKM010000002.1 coordinate 345,393, forward strand.
CCGCCACTCTTATCGAGTCGGCTGACAAACTGCTTTATGCCGCGAAGCAGAAAGGCAGGGATCGCTACTGTATCGGCGAGGAAGTGCTCGGCGCCTAGCCACCGCTCTTCAACGGGAGCGCAGCATCACGGCAGCGCGAACCCGCTGGACGCCAAACACCGTCATGCGCAGAAATTCCTGGTGACTGACCGGCAAGTGCTGGCAGTCCAGGCCGCGCTTGAGTTTGCTGTGGTCGACATCAGGATCGTGCAAGTAAACGAAGTCCTCGTCGCACCCGGTGATGATGACCCAATGCGGCGCTTTCAAGCGGGTGAATCGGTAGCTGCTGATCAGCACCAGCGGTTTGTATCCGGCCGCCAACGCAGCGCCGATCTGCAGATAATCACCCAGCACCTGCTCGACTTGCGTGGCCGCCAGGTCTTGGGCAAAGCCGTCCTCGACCAGTTTCATGATCGCCTTCTTCTCCGTGCTGCGTACGCCGTGAAGAAAAAGCGAGCCCGCGTGACTGACCTCAAGGCGCACATCGAAACCGCGCCGCCAGGCCGCCAATGCCAGACCCTGAGGACTACAGCCACCGTGCCCCGCCGTCATGAAAATGGTGGTTGCCTCGCGCCACAGCTGGATTTCCTCCGCTCGGGTCATGGCGCGGCTCGAATCGATGGCAGACATGGCCATCAGCAAGCACGCGGCGCCGCAGGTGAACTCGGTGGTTTGCTGGTAGTAAGGCACTTGGCGCGCGGGCGCTGGTGTTTCGCGCAGGATGCGTTTCTCGTAGCGCAACGCCTCGCAGTGGTCCTCGTAGTAGTCCTCGACGCTGGCAAAGCGCTGATAGCCGTTGGCTTCGTAGAGGCGGATGGCAGCGCTGTTGTCAGCGCGCACCTCCAGACGCAGCCATGCGCAGTTGCGCACCAATGCACAGGCCTGGGCCTGTTCCAGCAGACGCTGGCCAAGCTCATGTCCGCGCCACGCTGGGCTGACGGCAACCGAATACAGGCGTCCAAGTGAGGTGCCACGGTGAAAAAGCACCAGTGCGTAACCGCAAAGGATTGCGCCTGAGGTAACGACAATCAACGCGGCATTGGCTCGACTGAGCATCCAGCTGAAGTTGCGCTGATTCAACCGGTCGAGGGTAAAACACACCCGCTCCAATTCGACCAGATCGTCGATATCGTCAGTGGATGCAAAGCGAAAATCAAAAGACATGACCGCACCGTAAAATTTGAGTAACGAACCGGGACAGACCGAAAGGCCCGTGATTTATTGAAGCGGCGTCTTCTTCAACAGGGATTCATTACTCATGTCAGCGGTGCAAGCCAACGTGAACGAAGTATTAGACAAAACCGAGCATTCGACAATCTCCCTCAGCGAGGAACCTCCCAGTCCCAAACCCTCGGGAAGTCGATTGCTCATACTGGTCGAACGCAAGGATGACTGGGCTGATTACCTGCCCAGCGAGAGCCTGATGCTGGCTCAGGATTACCTTGAACACAGCGATGATTTTCCTCATCGCACCCAGGTCATCAACCTCTGCCGCAATTACAAATACCTCGGTCAGGGCTATTACTGCTCATTGCTCGCCGAGGCGCGTGGGCACAAGGTTTTCCCCTCGGTACGCACCGTCAGCGAGCTGGCGCGCAAAGCGCTTTACGGGGTCGGGCTGAATGATCTGCAACGCACCCTGGAGCGGGCGCTGGCGAACCACCCGTACGGCGAAACCGAGGCTTTCACGCTGTCGTTGTACTTCGGCAAGGCCTCGATCGAGCCGCTGCAAGAGATCGGCCGTCAGCTGTTCGAGGCGTTCCCCTGCCCTATCCTGCTGGTGGAATTCCGCCGTGGTGAGAGCTGGCAGATCGCAGGCATCAAAGCCGGAGCGCTGCACAAGCTTCGCGACGAACAGCAGCATGTCTTCGCTGACGCACTGGATGCCTTCAATCGCAGAACGTGGCGTCAGCCCGCCTCCAAACGCGTGGCCCGCTACGACCTGGCCATCCTGCACGATCCTGACGAAGCCCTGCCGCCCTCTAACCCCGAGGCATTGCAGCGCTTCATCGCGGCAGGCGAACAGCTGGGTATCGATGTCGAGCTGATCGAGAAAAAAGACTACGCGCGTCTTGCTGAATTCGACGCGCTGTTCATCCGCGAAACCACGCGAGTGGACGATCACACCTATCGGTTTGCCAAGAAGGCTGAAAGCGAAGGCCTTGTGGTGATTGACGATCCGTCGTCGATCCTGCGCTGCACCAACAAGGTCTATCTGGCCGACCTGCTCAAGCGTCGCGGGCTGGGCATGCCGGCAACGGAAATCCTCTACAAGGATCGTCCGCAGGAACTCGAAAACGCAGGGCGTCGCCTCGGTTTCCCCTTGGTGCTGAAAATCCCCGATGGCTGCTTTTCACGGGGTGTGATCAAGGTCGCCGATGCACAAGCGCTGGCCACAGCCGCACAGGAGTTATTCGAACACTCGGTGCTGCTGCTCGCGCAGGAGTATTGCTACACCGAGTACGACTGGCGCGTCGGCGTGCTCAATGGCGAGGCGCTTTATGCCTGTAGATACTTCATGTCCAAGGGGCATTGGCAGATTTACAACCACAAGGCGCTGCCCGGCGAGATCAACGGAATGTGCGAGGCGGTGCCCGTCGAACAAGCCCCGCCCGCAGTCGTGCAGCTCGCCGTACAGACGGCGCGGCTGATCGGCGACGGCCTCTACGGCGTCGACCTCAAGCAGGCGGGCGATCGGGTGCTGGTCATCGAAGTGAACGACAACCCCAACCTCGATGCGGGTATCGAAGACGCGGTACTGGGCGACGAACTTTATCGGCGCGTGCTGCAAGCGTTCACGCAAAGGCTCGAGCTCAAACACCGTGGCCAAGCGTGGTGAGCAATGATTGAAGGCTATTGCATTGATTGCGGCGCCCTGCACAGGACATCTGGAGAACAGGCGACTGTCTGGCTGTGTGTCGCCCCAGACGCAGCCGAGCAACTGGATCTGCACAGACGCCTGGGCATTGGCCCACAAGCGATAGAGTCGTCGCTGGACCCTGACGAAGTGGCCCGCATCGAGGTCAAGCCTGATCACCTGTTTATGATCTGGAAGCGCCCGGAAAGCTTCGACGGGCGCGCATTCAACGTTTCGTCCTTCGGAGTGGTGCTGAGCGAAAAACGCTTGGTGGTCATTTGTGCGAGCAACTCGCTGCTTTCGGGGCTGGAGCACGATGCGCAAATGACCGGGCCGCTGGACGTGCTGATGGCGTTACTCGCTGAAAGCGTTCATCACTATCTCGGGCATTTGCGCGTGGTCAAACAGATCGCGCGGGAGATTCAACAGCAGTTCACCCGGGCGATGGACAATCAGCAATTGGCGCAGATGTACAACCTGAGCGAAAGCCTCGTGTACTACGTCAATGCGATTCAAAGTAACGGAGCGGTGCTGACGCTGCTGCGCAACCACGGCCAGCGTCAGGGCTTCAGCGACGGTCAGCTGGCTGCGCTGAACGATCTGATCGTGGAAAACGAACAAAGCTTCCAGCAGGCCAGAATTCACGCCAAGGTGTTCGCCAACCTCATCGAATCCCACGGCAACCTTGCCAACAACAGCATGAACCGGGCGCTGCGCAAGCTGACGCTGATCAACGTCGTATTCCTTCCCTTGAACCTGATCGCCGGCATCGGTGGCATGTCGGAGTTCAGCATGATGACGTCCGGCGTTCCGTGGTGGATGTCCTTTCCCGTGCTGATCGCCTGCATGGGCCTCGTGGGCGCGGGGATGGTGCTGGTATTGCGGCGCATGGCCTGAATCCAGAGCACATTCTGCTAACGCCTGCGCCGCATTCGAAGGTCAATTGGTCCGGCTGACCACCCGGATATGTGTAATCCCTACCCGCTCGGCCTGCTCGAGAATCTGTTCTGGCGTCGAATCCGCCGTGGGCATGACCAGGCTGTTTTCGGCATCGCCCAGATGCAATTCGAGCAGATGCATCGCCGCGTCGTGCTCGGCCAGTTGCGCTTCCTTGAGCTCGAGCAGATAAGTACGAGGCTCGCCATTGAAACGGTATTCGATGTGATAGGTGTACATGATGTCGTCCGCGTCGGTGGGAAAAGGCAGTGTTTATCCTGACGCGACGGTCAGCTTTTAGTTCAACCTGACTGCCATTTTGCGTTTGCAAACAAACTTTTTGCGCAGCGAAGCGTCCTCTTCTTAACTCTCCATGACAGCTGATCACAGCTAAGGACTGGCAATGACCTTTTTCATCTTCCTTCTCGCCTGTGCGGCGGCGGCAACCACTGGCGTGATGTTCAAACCTGGTCCGTGGTACGAATCGCTGACCAAACCCTCTTTCACCCCGCCCAACTGGGCCTTTCCCGTAGCGTGGACGATCATCTACCTGCTGCTGGCCTGGGCCGGTTATCGCTTGAGCCTGATCCCCGGCAGCCAAACGGTGCTGGCCTTGTGGGCCGCGCAAATCGCCCTGAACACGCTGTGGACACCGGTGTTCTTCGGCGCGCATCAGGTGCTGGCGGCGCTGGTGATTCTGGCGGTGCTGTGGGTGGTGGTCGCGGTGATGGTCGTGCTCGCCCTGCAACTGGACGTGGTCACCGGGCTGATTCTGTTCCCGTATCTGGCGTGGCTATGCGTCGCGGCGGCGCTGAACTGCTCGATCCTGATGAAGAATCGCCTGTGAGCGACTTCCCATGGCCGCAAGGCGAGCGCGAACTGGCGCAGGTTCGCGCGTTCAACAAAAAGCTCGCCTGGCTGCCGCGTTTCAAGATCCGCAATCGCCTCACCCCACGGCTGATTCAGGCGTTGCTGCGGGCGGGTCAGCTCGGCGGCGACGGCAAGCTGCGCCAGCATGGGCTGAGCGCCGAACGGAAGATCATCGACACGGTGCCGGTACGCATCATTCGACCCAAGGGCAAAACCAGAGGCATGGTGCTGGATTTCCATGGTGGCGGCTGGGTGATCGGCAATGCGCAGATGAACGACAACTTCAACATCGCCATCGTCAACGCCTGCGACGTGGCGGTGGTGTCGGTTGATTATCGGCTGGCCGTGTCGACGCCAATCGAGGGCTTGCTGGACGACTGTCTGCGCGCCACTCGCGGCATCTTGAACGATGGCGAATTTGCCGGACTGCCCGTGGTTGTCGTCGGTGAATCGGCCGGCGGGCATTTGGCGGCGGCCACCCTGCTCGCGCTCAAGTCTTCGCCGCAACTGCTGCAACGGATCTGCGGCGCGCTGCTGTATTACGGCGTCTACGACCTGACCGGCACGCCCAGCGTGCGCACCGCATCCGCCGATACTCTGGTGCTCGACGGCCCCGGCATGGTCGAAGCGTTGCGCCTGCTCACGCCGGACATCAGCGACGAACAACGACGCCAGCCACCGCTGTCGCCGCTGTACGGCGATTTCAGCGGGCTGCCGCCAGCGTTGCTGTTTGCCGGCGACCTCGATCCGCTGCTGGATGACACCCGGCTCATCGCCGAGCGCTGGCAACACGCGGCGCCGGTGGAGATGTACGTGCTGCCGGAATGTCCGCATGGCTTCATCCACTTCCCGACCGCCACTGCTGACCATGTGCTCGCTTACAGCCGCAAGTGGATTTCGGCACGAGTGGCAAGCTACTCAGAGAAATCCGCCGAAATCAGCCCGGCGCTTTCGTAGCTGCCGATCAACTCATCAAACAACGCAATATCCCCTCGGCTGCGCGCAATCAACTGCGCGCCGGCCACCGCCGCGTAAATCGCCCGCGCCCGCGCCTTGCAGCTGTCTTCGTCGGCAGCTCCTGCAGCGATCAACGCCTGGGTCAGCCACTCGATGTTGACCTCTGCGAATTTCTTCACCTGGTCCTTCACCGGGTCTGGCAGATCCTGGTATTCGGCAGCCATGAAGCTGACGAGGCACAGCCGATTACCGTTCTCCAGCGAAGTGCGGAATATCGACGGGTACAGCTTCAGGGATTGTTGCGGCTCGGGATTGGCCTCGCGAATGCTGTCCAGCGCCTTGGCCGCGTCTTGCCAGTAACGCTCGGCGACTGCCGCGCCGAGGTCGGCCTTGCTGGGAAAGTGGTAGTAGATGCTGGCGTTCTTGATACCCACCACTGCACCGATGCTACGGAAGTTGATGCCGTTGTAGCCGTGGGTCTGCGCCGCTGTTTTGGCGGCGTCCAGAATCGCTTCGCGTGCGTTCACGCTCATGTCTGTGTCCTCGCTGACTATCGGTCAATGGGGCGGAGTGTACCCGCGAAAGATTTACCTGCCAATTGGCAGGTAGGGAATTGACAGGAATAAATTCTGGTCGCAGTCTTTGCCTACCAACTGACAGGCAGGGCAACTGAAATGACCGCTAACTCGACTCAAAACGACGCTCACTCCATTTCCGCATTGAAAATCTACGACTGGTACAACGGCCCCTACCCGGCCCGCGTGCGCATCGCCCTGGCGGAAAAATCGCTATTGGCCCGCACCGAATTCGTCTCGGTAAATCTGTGGAAAGGCGAACACAAGAACCCCGAGTTCTTGCGCTTGAACTACTCCGGAACGCTGCCAGTGCTGGAACTGGAAGACGGCACGCTGCTCGCCGAATGCACGGCCATCACGCAATACCTGGACGTTCTCGATGGCAACCCTGTCCTCACCGGCCGCACACCGGTTGAGCAAGGACGGATCCACATGCTGACCAAGCGTGCCGAGATTGAATTTCTCGATGCCGTCAGCGTGTATTTCCACCATGCAACCCCGGGACTTGGCCCGGAAGTGGAGCTGTACCAGAACGCCGAATGGGGCATGCGCATGCGGGACAAAGCTGTGCGCGGCATGCGCTATTTCGACGACTTGCTGCGTGATCAGCCGTTCGTGGCCGGCACCAGTTTTTCCATGGCGGACATCGCCGTGTTGGGCGGGATGATCTTCTCGGCGCTGGTTGAGCTGGAAGTCCCGGAAGACTGCACGGCACTGCGCGAATGGCACGCGCGCATGCAGCAACGTCCGAGTGTGCAGCATTGGCGCGCGATGGTAGAGCGCGGCGAACCGTAAAAAACCAGACCAGCAAAAAAAGGCGCCTTGATCGGCGCCTTTTTCGTTGTCAGCTCACCTTGATCACAACCTTGCCAAACGCCCCCTTCGCCAGATGCTCATAGGCCTCGCGCGCCTGTTCGAAGGGATACACATGGTCGATCACCGGCCGAATGTCGTGCTCGGCGAGGAACACATTCATCCGGTCGAACGATGAACGCGGTGCCACCGCGATGCCGCGAATGGTGGTCTGGCGGAAGATCAGCGGCATCAGGTTCAGCTCGACAGTCTGCCCTGTCAGAAAGCCGATCTGCGCTATCCGCCCCGAGGCCTTGGTCGCTGCTACCGACTGATTGATGCCATTGCCTCCCGCCACATCAAGGAGCAGATCCACACCCTTGCCCTCGGTGAGTTTCAGCACCTCGTCCGCCCAGTTCGGCGTGCTGCGGTAGTTGATACCGGCGACCGCGCCCAGACGTTTTACCGCGTGCAGGTTTTCATCGCTGCTTGAGGTAGCGATGACTTTGGCGCCCAGCGCGGTGGCGATCTGCACGGCGAAAATCGATACGCCGCCGGTGCCCTGCACCAACACAGTCTGGCCCGGTTGAATAGCGCCGAAATCCACCAGCGCATACCACGCGGTGAGTGCGGCGATTGGCAGCGTCGCCGCCTCTTCATCGCTCATGTTGGCCGGCGCGCCGACGGCGCTGTCCTCGTGAATGATCATGTACTCGGCGAGGCCACCGGGCAGCGGCGAACCGAAGCAATAATCTGGCTCGTTCGGCCCCGGCTCGCCGTCAAGCCAGCGCGAGTACAGATGCGAATTGACCCGGTCGCCGACCTTGAAGCGTGTCACGCCGTCGCCGATCGCAACCACCGTGCCGACGGCATCGCTGACCGGAATCAACGGTTTTGGCACCATGTGCGGCTCATAGATGCCGTCAACGATCGCCTTGTCGCGAAAATTCAGCGACACCGCGCCGACCTTGACCAGCAGCTCGCCGGGCTTGGGTTGCGGCGTTTCCGTCTCCCCGAGTTGCAGATTGTCGAGCCCGAAATCTTTCAGTAACCATGCTTTCATGGTGAGTCTCCAAATGCGTTATTGGCCGCAAACCCTCAGCAGGTTTGCCTTGGGGCCATGATTGGCTTGTACACCAGCGCAATAAATGCTTGGAAACAGACAGGATTGTTCTATTCTCAGGCAACAAATCCAGATACTGAAGCTCAGCGGAAAAGTCATGGAATTACTGCAATCGATGCGCCTGTTCGCCCGGCTGGCGGAGCTGGGCAGTTTCACCAAAGCCGCCGAGTCGCTGGATATCGGCCGGCCGCAGGTCACTCGCTATATTCAGGAACTGGAAACATCGCTGGGCGTGCGCCTGTTCCAGCGCACTACGAGGAAAGTCGCACTCACCGCCGAGGGTGAACTTTTCTATCAGCGGGTACAGGAAATCCTCGCCGAGATCACCGCCGCCACCACGATGTTCGATCGCACCGGAGCCACGCTGTCCGGCCGCCTGCGCATCGATATCCCCACTGCGTTCGCGCAACTGGAATTCATCAAGAGCCTGCGCGAATTCACCGCCACCTACCCCGGCATCGATATGGTGCTGGGCGTCACCGATCGTGCGGTTGATCTGGTCGGCGAAGGCATCGACTGTGCGCTGCGCATCGGCGAGCTGCCCGACTCAACCCTGATCGCCCGCCCTATCGCCTTGGCGACCATGGTCACCTGCGCCGCGCCCGAATACCTGCGCGAGCACGGCACGCCGGAAACGCTTGGAGATCTGGCGAACCATCAAGGTGTGAACTTTCTCTCGGGCCAGAACAACCGCACCTTGCCCTGGCAGTTTTCAGTTGAGGGCAAACAGAAAAGCTACGTCAGCCGCAAAGGCATTACCGTCACCGAGTCGAACGCTTACGTGCAGTGTGGCGTGTCGGGCTTCGGCATTATCCAGGCGCCGGGCATCGCGGTCGCCGAGCATTTGGCTAGCGGTGCTCTGGTGGAAATTCTGCAACCGCTGCGCCCGCTGCCTCGGCCGGTATCGCTGCTGTACCCGAGCCGCACGCATTTGCCGGCGCAGGTTCAGGTGTTTATCGAATGGCTGCAGGTGCGGTTTGTGCAGTTGTATGCGGGGTGGGTAGAAGGTTGAATCTGGCTTTATCGCGCAGTTTCTGCAGCGTGCGCACCTAGGATTTGACGCTGATCCCGCGAGCAGCAAAGACTTCACGCGCAGCCGTTATACCGTTCAAGGCGCTGGGAAATCCTGCGTATACGGTCATTTGCAAGATCACATCGACCACCGCCTCCGGTGTGCACCCGACGTTCAGGGCGCCGCCGATATGCACTTTCAGTTGTGGCTGGGCGTTGCCCAGTGCGGTCAATGCCGCAACGGTTGCCAGCTCACGAGTGCAGTGATCGAGCCCGGGGCGGGCGAAGACATCGCCGTAGGCAAAACTCAGAATCCAGTCCGCAAGCTCTGGAGCAGTATCCTTCAATGAATCAACCACTGCCTGACCAGGTCCGCCAGTAATCTGCGTCAGAGCGGCTTCTCCGCGCGCTCGACGATCAGTCATCTCCACGGGCGCTGCGACACTGGTCACGCTGGCGCCGATCAATGTGGCGGACAGCAAACGATTGAAACCGGGAAGTTTACGGATCATGGTGATGCTCCTTTTGCTCGAGTTGGTGATAGATCTGAATCTTGTTATCCAGAACCTCCAGGGACTGGCTCAACTGGCTGATCTGCGCTTGCACGTCCCGGCGATGCTGCTCGAGAAGTTCGCGGCGTTCTGCCAGGGTCGAGTCGCCTGATCGACGCAATTCGGCATACCGCAGCATTTGCTGGATCGGCATTCCGGTCGCCTTCAGCCGGAGCAGAAATTCGGCCCACAGCACATCCTTCTCGGCGTACACCCGGTGGCCATTGCCACCGCGCCCAACCGGATCGAACAGCCCGATGCGCTCGTAATAGCGGATCGTGTGAGCGCTCAGATCAAGGCGTTTGGCCAACTTTGAAATTGTCAGTTCTGGATTCATGTCATCACCGTAAAGGTTTGAGTGCGCTCTAAGTCAATGGCTATTTTCCATCGTGCAGAATCAGGCAAATCGCCAACAGTATCCGCCTAACGCCGACACCGCCCTGCCCCCTAATCTGAACCCATGCAGAACACACCACTGCAACGGGTTAACCAGAGACTGATCTGAACGACCCGGACCTCAATCGAAATTTGACCGGAGTCACCGCCATGAAAACTGTAAGCCAACTGATCGCCGTCGCCACCTTCGCCCTCAGCGCCAGCGCATTCGCCGTACCGAGTAATCAGGAAGATCGTTTCTTCACCCAGGTCAACGAACCACAGCAGACTGTTGCTGCCGATGGCTCGGAACGTACGCCGCAGGGCCAGGCTCTGGCTGAAAACGGCCGCAACCGCCTCGAGGAACAAGGCTTGGTTGAAGACGGTTATGACAAGACCCCACAAGGCCAGGCCATCGCTGCCGACGGCTCAGACCGCACCCCACTGGGTGAGGCGCTCGCCGCTGATGGCTCGGACCGTACACCGGGTCGTCGCGCAGCATAAGTGCGTGTTGCCGAGACAGGAAAAGTCCTGCAGGTTTGAAACCTTCAGGACTTTTCCGCTTTTTGAGGCAACATCCGGGAAACCCTATTGATAGGAACAGGCAATACTTCGATCCGATTCGGCATCGTCCGCCAGCGTTATCCGCCCTAGCATGGCCTCTCCAATTGCCTCCTGGAGTACAAATCCATGAAGACTCTTTTCATCACCGGTGTCAGCAGCGGCTTCGGCCAGGCGCTGGCCAAGGAAGCGCTCGCTCAAGGTCACAGGATTATCGGCACTGTGCGCAGTGAATTCGCTCTGGCAGCCTTCGAAGCGCTGTCGCCCGAGCGCGCGCATGGGGTGCTGCTGGAGGTTACCGATTTCGATGCCATCAATGGGGTGGTTGCGGCAGTGGAGGATCGTCACGGCCCGGTGGACGTGCTGGTCAACAACGCCGGTTATGGCCATGAGGGGATTTTCGAAGAGTCATCGCTGGAGGAACTGCGCCGCCAGTTCGACGTCAACGTGTTCGGCGCGGTGGCGGTGACCAAGGCTTTCGTCCCGTATTTCCGCCGGCGCCGCGCGGGGCATATCCTCAATATCACTTCGATGGGCGGCCATATCACCATGCCCGGGATCGCGTACTACTGCGGCAGCAAGTTCGCTCTGGAGGGGATTTCTGACACCTTGAGCAAGGAGCTTGCGCCCTTCAATATTTTTGTCACCGCTGTGGCGCCGGGATCGTTTCGCACCGACTGGGCAGGCCGCTCGATGCAGCGCACGCCTCGTAGTATCAGTGATTACGACGCAAGCTTCGATCCGGTGCGCAAGGCCCGGAAGGAGAAAAGCGGCCATCAGTTGGGCGATCCGCAGAAAGCTGCACGGGTCATGCTGACGATCATCGACAGTCCAAACCCGCCGGCTCACCTGCTATTGGGCAGTGATGCGCTGGCGCTGGTGCGTGACAAATTGCAGCGCACGGCGGAGAGTATTGAGCAATGGGCAGCGCTTAGCCGCTCGACGGATGGCTGAAGGATCAAAAGCACCCTCACCCCAGCCCTCTCCCGGAGGGAGAGGGAGCCGATCGCGGGTGGATTCAACTCCTGAGCCTGCCTCGAAGATTTCCGCAGGGCTTATTACTCTAGAACAGCGCGGTCAGCATTCGGCGCGATATTTCAGGTCGGCAGATCCCGATCAAACACCACGGTCAGTCCCCTCTCCCTCTGGGAGAGGGCTAGGGTGAGGGCTCTGTCTGACACCCCGCCAATCAGCCAGACAGGTTCAAACCCGCCTTTTCACAAGGAAACCCACAGCCCATGCCGAAACCGAAAGACCCGCTCACAACGCGCATGGTCCAGCTAATGAGCCAGCTCGCCCCGCTGGAAGGTTACAACCTGAGCCCGCTGGACGATGTGCGTTTCCTGCGTTCCAATCGACCGCTGACCCGCACGCCGGTGTTGTACGAGCCGGGCATCGTCATCCTTTGTCAGGGGCGTAAACGCGGTTATCTCGGCGATGAAATCTACGTCTACGACGCTCAGCATTATCTGGTGGTGTCGGTGCCGGTACCCTTCACCATGGAAACCGACGCCAGCGAAGCCGAGCCAATGCTCGCGGTGTACGTGCGCCTGGATTTCGCTTTGGCTGGCGAGCTGATCCAGCAAGTGGACGAGCGGTGGGATTTCACCACAGCGCACCCGATGGGCATGTACGCCTCGCCGCTCGACGAACCGCTACGCCGGTCAACCCTGCGTTTTCTTGAAGTGATGAGCGACGATGCCGACGCGCAAATCCTCGGTCCGGCGATGCTGCGCGAGCTCTACTACCGCATCCTCACCGGCGAACAAGGCGGCACCCTGCGTGCCGCCATCGCCCAGCAAGGTCAGTTCGGCAAAGTGACCCGCGCCATCCACAAGATCCACAGCTGTTATCACCAGCATCTCGACGTAGAAACCCTGGCCGAGGAAGCGCAGATGAGCGTGCCGAATTTTCATCTGCACTTTCGCAAGGTCACCGACTCCTCGCCGATGCAGTATCTGAAGTCGACGCGGCTGCACCAGGCGCGATTGCTGATGCTGCGTAACGACCTGACCGCGGCAAAAACTGCATTTCTGGTCGGCTACGAAAGCGCCTCGCAATTCAGCCGCGACTTCAAACGCCTCTTCGGCCGCACACCGCTAGCGGAAGTTGCGTGGATGAAACAGGCCTATGCGCTGCCGGCACCGACGACTGCTTCGCCGTTTGTGTCGTCGCACTGACTTCACCCGCGTCTTGAACAAACAGAAATCCACATTGAAGGGAAGAAAGTGAATCTGAGAGCTGAGATCGAAAACGCATTTGGACCCCAGGCATTCGCCCGCCCGCTTTTCTATTCCTGGCCCGGAGGATTGCGTTTCGAACTCTCCGAAACGGGCGGAATGATCGAGCAATTCCTGACCGCTATGCGCAAATCCATAACCATCTGCGGCGACGTTTTCCAAGGGGACGAATCGTTTGTCGCATGCCTGCGCATTCATTCCGGTCGCAATCGATTCGCCCATCGCAGTACTCTTCGCGCCCTTAAATCTGCTGGCATCGATACTCCATCAGCGCTGTGCATCTGGAGCGAAGAAATAGATAACGAGGAATGGTTCAGTGAGGAAGAGCCGGAATATTGGGTCAACGTCGCCTTCGAAGCGTCTGTGGCGAGCATTCAAGCATTACTCTGGTGCGCATTGGCCAAGGACTTCGGTGCTATCCAACCGCGTGCGAACTGTGCTGTCTACCTGTTCAATCTGCCCAAGCGAGTCATGGTCTTTCCCTATGACGACCGAGGCATGGACGTGGTTGGAGCCAACACCGAACTACTTTTGCAGCTTTATCAACGACATCATGCCTGGTTGCTCGACCATGACCGCGCAGCGATGGAAGCCACATTCGGCAGGCTGAAACGTTAGGTGAACGCTATCGTTTCAACTTCTTCGCCATGATGATCGTGCGCTCCGTCTGATGAAACTCATCTCTGATTTTCTTGAAGCCGAGCGAAGCATAGAAGCCTTCTGCGGTGACTGAGGAAGGAACGCGCAGCAGATTGAAACCTGTGTCCATGGCGAGTGATTGAATGCTCTTCATCAGCTGTCTTCCGACACCCATTCCTTGAAAGTCCGGGTCGACAAAAACGCTTCGAACAACGTCTCGATCGAGACTTGCCGTTGCGACGATTTGACTGTCGAGCGTAGCGACCAGCACCTGACGCTCAGTCAAAAAACGAAGGATCTTCGAGGGCGAAAAACTTTCAATCACTCGATCGATGATTTCGGGAGGATAGTCCCGAGCATTGCTCTCACGGAGCGTCTTGATGATCGTTTCACTGATAGCCGATGCATCCGCATCTCTCGCGATGTGAATTTGAATATCCACCCAGTAGCTCCTTGCTTGTCCGCTCCGTGTACAGCACTTATCGCAGCAAATTCCCCATCCGCATAGTGCTTGCCCCCTTCTGTGTTTCCCCGCCCAATCAAACAGGTCAGCCACCTGCATCAGGATGGGATCATGCACACCACGGCCATTCCCGAAGGTTTCACACCATTCACCCGCAGCAGTCCGTTGCTGGATCTGCTCGGCCCGATCTACGCCAGAGGCCACGGCCTGCAATTGGAACTGGGCTTGCTGACCGACTCCCGCCACGCCAATGGTCGCGGCACTTTGCATGGTGGTGTATTGGCGACTTTGGCCGATGTCGGGATGGGCTACGCCATGGCCTTTTCCAGCGATCCGCCGCAGCCGTTGATTACGGCGAGCATGACCCTGGATTATCTCGGGGCGGTGCAAATCAACGAGTGGCTCGAAGTGCGTCTTGAACACTCCAAAAAGGGCCGCCAACTGGCGTTTGCTGGCGTCAGTCTGCACGTAGGTGAGCGAACGGTCGCGCGCGCCAGTGCCGTGTTCGCGGTGCCGCTGAGCTGAAGCGCGAAACCTCAGTCTGACGCTTCAGAATCATCCCGCGCTGGAACAGGAATTTGCCATGAGGGTTTCTTGCCGACCTGGCTATCGAACGTGCGTCGCGCTTGGCGGAAACCCTCGACGTTTTCCACCACCCAAGTCCAGATCGGCGACATCCGCACCAGCAAGCCCATGCCCAATGGCGTCAGCTCGTACTCGACGTGCGGCGGCACCTGGTCGAGCTCGCGCCGGGTCAGCAGGCCGTCGCGTTCCAGCGCACGCAGGGTTTTGGTCAACATGCGCTGAGTCACGCCGGTCATCTGCCGTTTGATCTCAGCGTGACGCATCGTGCCGTACACCCCCAAGGCATGCAGGATGCCCAAAGACCAGCGACTGCCGGCGTGCGCGAGCACTTCGCGGCGCACGCCATCATCGTCTCGTCTGAGCGTCTGGCAGATTGCTTCTGCCTCACTGAGCGCTTGCTGATCAGTCATTTCTTCACTTGGTATCACGCGTGTGCCTTCTTCTGAGTGCTGCCCGATCGTGCCAGCATTTGCCGATCTTACATGCAGATCTCAGGAGACATCATGACCGAATTGAGCCACCCTTCCCCGCAATCCATTCTTGTCCTGGGCGCAGGCGAACTCGGCCTGCCGGTTTTGCGCAACCTTGCGCGAGTGGCAAAGCGCTCGCCCGGCAGCACGATCAGCGTCCTGCTCAGGGCCTCGACGATCGACAGTCAGTTGCCGGCAAAGAAAGCCGAAATCGATGAACTGCGCAGTCTCGGCGTGCAGATGGTAGCGGCAGATCTGGTCAACGATTCGATCGACCAACTGGCCGAAGTCTTCGCATCTTTCGATACCGTCATCGGCTGCGCCGGCATGGTCGCTGGTCGTGAGACGCCGATGAAGCTGGCGACCGCTGCGCTCAAGTCGGGCATCAAACGCTACTTTCCCTGGCAGTTTGGCGTGGACTTCGAAGTGATCGGCCGGGGCAGTCCGCAGGATCTGTTCGATGCTCAGCTCGACGTGCGCGAACTGCTGCGCGCGCAGGACAAAACCGAATGGGTGATCATCTCGACCGGCATGTTTACCAGTTTCCTCTTCGAGCCGGTGTTTGAAGTCGTTGATTTCGACAACGACACCGTTAACGCCCTGGGCAGCCTGGACACCAGCGTGACGCTGACGACCCCGGACGACATCGGCAAACTGACTGCAGAAATCGTTTTCTTCGAACCGCCTTTTCGCAACGAGATCGTGTATCTGTCGGGCGACACGCTGACCTATGATCAGGTCGCGGGCCTTCTCGAACGCGTGCTCGGACGGCCCTTCAAGCGTAACGTCTGGACAGTGCCGCACCTGATGCAGGAACTGGAAAAAGACCCCACTCACCACATCAAAAAATACCGCGCGGTGTTTGCCCAAGGTCGAGGTGTGGCGTGGCCGAAAGCGGGCACGTTCAATGAGCAGCGGGCGATACAGGTCACGACGGCCGAGCAGTGGGCGCGGGAAAATCTTGCGAACGAGTGAAAGCAGATTTTGCGCAGCGGGGCGTTGTGGGCGCTTTATACTCCCGCAAGCACCAGCTCCGCTGCCCGCTCACCAATAACGACACACGGCGCCATCGTGTTGCCAACGGTGATGCGCGGCATGATCGAAGCATCTGCAACGCGCAGCCCGTCGATCCCGTACACGCGTAATTGGTGGTCAACCACCGACAGCGCATCGCGGCCCATTTTTGCCGTACACGACAGGTGCCAGTAGGTCATCGCCGAGTTGCGGATGAACTGTTCCATAGCGCGGTGTTCTCTCGGCCCGGGCACCACTTCGCGCTTGATCAGCCCATTGAAGGCCTGGCTGTTGCCGAGTGCCCGGCACAGTTCGATCGACGCATATGCCGCTGCCATGTCCCCGGGTTCACTCAGCGAGTTCGGCTCGATAATCGGCGCATCTACTGGCCCTGCACCCGACAACCGCAAGCGTCCGCGACTGGCTGGTCTGGCCAGCCCGGCGAACATGGTCCAGCCATGCTCCGGCGGCTCGATGGCGACCTCAGGCGGAGACGGTACCGCGAATGCCAGCTGACACTGCAACAGATCCGGGGCTTCCAGGCGACTGTCGCTTTTCCAGTACAAGGTGGTTTCGCACCCGCTGCCAGCGACCGCTTGGGGTTGTTGGTATTCCCACGTGCAGCCGAAAGCCAGATGATCCTGCAAATTCTCGCCGACACCGGGTAAATGAACGACCGGTGCGATGCCGTGTTTTCGCAGTTCATCCGCCGGGCCGATGCCCGACTGCATGAGCACTTTCGGTGATTGCACCGCGCCCATGGACAGGATGACTTCAGCTGCGGCATGAAAGCGCCGCCGCTCGCCGGCGATCAACACTTCGACACCGACGGCCCGGGTGCCGACCAGCAACACGCGGGTCACCAACGCCCCGGTCAGCACCGTCAGGTTCGGACAGTGCAAGCGTGGCCGGATGTAGGCGTCGTAAACCGACTCGCGCTTGCCCTGTTTGATGCGCAAGTCGGTGACAGCGATCCCTCCTGCCCCTTCCATCATCTCGCCATTGGGGCTGTCGAATCGTGGGATGCCCAGATCGCCGGCCGCCTCCAGCGTTGCCAACGCAAGGGGTTGAGGTGTGGCCGGCTGCTCGACATGTACCGGCCCACCTGAACCACGCCGGGTGGCGTCCGGGCTGCCTTGCCAGTTTTCGATCCTGCGGTAGTAATCGAGCACCGATGCGTAGCCCCAGGCCGGGTCGCCAGATTCGGCAGCGAAATGCTCCCAATCGGCGCGATGGCCGCGCGACCAGACCATCACGTTGATGCTCGAACCACCGCCGAGCCCCTTGCCCATGCTCAACGGTAGCCGTCGACCGTTCAAGCGTGGATCGGCTTGGCCCGCGAATGCCCAGTCGCGCGCGGAGCCGAGGTTCAGCGGCCATTGCGCCGGTTCTGTCACCTCGGGGCCCGAATAGTCTTCGCCGGCCTCAATCAGCAGAACTCGTGCGCCTGACTCATCGGCAAGCCGCGCAGCGACCACGCAGCCCGACGTGCCGGCACCACAGACAATGAAGTCATAGTCGTGATCGCTCCGAAGATTCATACGCCCGCTCCCCTTCGATGCCGCGATCACTGTTCAGCAACGCCGTGCACGGCCTGGAGAATCACCGCCGCGACTTGCGCCGGCTGCGACTGCTGCGGGACATGGCTGGACTTCACCTCGGCGAGGGTCGCACCGATGCGCTTGGCGGCAGACCGCTGGACGTCGGGATGAATCATCCGGTCTTCGGTAGCGAGCAGGTACCAGGACGGCTTGGTTTTCCAGGACGAAACGGTGGTTTTATCTTCGAAAGCCGAGGCCTTGATCGGTCCTTGCGTGGCAGTCATGACGGCAGTTTGCGCGGCCGGCAGATCCTGAGCGAAGTCCTTGGCCATGCCTTCGGGGGTCAGATAGAGGAAGCCGTTACCGTCAGCCTTGATCTGACTGATGCCCGGCGGCGTCGGCGCACCTTTGCCCTGTTCGCCACTGGTTTGCCCGGCCTCTGGCGCGAAGGCGGCGACATACACCAGCGCGCTGACTTTCTGGTCGTTGCCGGCTTCGGTGATCACCGTGCCGCCCCACGAGTGACCGACCAGCACCACCTTGCCCTGCTGGTTGTTCAGCGCGCGGCGCGTGGCGGCAACGTCGTCGGCCAGCGAGGTGAGCGGGTTTTGCACAACAGTCACGGCCACGCCTTTGGCTTGCAGCAGTGGCACGACTTTGGCCCAGTCGGAACCGTCGGCGAAGGCGCCGTGTACGATCACCACCGAAGGCGTTGTATCCTGCGCGTGGCTGGCGCCAGCCATGAAGGTACTGGCCAGGGCAAAGGCGACGGTGGCGAATTTCGATTTGATTGTTTTCATTGGATGAGCTCCTGTTCGGGAGTTCAGATTCTGCTGACTGGCCTGCGTTGTGGGCATCGGTCAATTATCCGACCCCGGGGCATTTTTCATGGATAGTGGCTTGCAACTGGACATCTCACTGGACGGCGCATTGGCAACCATCGCCCAGGTCGGTGACCTCAGCATGGGGCAACCGCTCGGTCACTCCCGGCGCGTTGCCGCTTTGGCGCGGATGCTCGCGCAGGCATGCCACGGCGACGGTGAGCATCTGCAGGTTGCAGAGCAGATTGCCTTGCTGCGCTGGTCTGGGTGCACGGCCAACGCCGAAGGCTTTGCCGACCTGCTGGGCGACGACGTCGATGGTCGCCGCGCAATGCTCGATCTGACCCTGGGCAATGAACAGATGAACGCGGTGCATCAGGCAACCCCGCTGGCCGTGGTGCACTGTGAAGTGTCCGGTGCAATCGCCAAAACCCTCCAGCTCGGAACCGCCGTCGAAGCGGGCCTGTGTCGGGTGTTCGAAACCTACGACGGCACTGGCCGACCGCTGGGCGTAAGCCATGAACAAATCCCTGAAGTCGCCTATCAGGTGGTCATGGCCGGTGATCTGGACATTCTCACCCGCGCCCATGGCCTGGACGCGGCGCTGCGCTGGATCAGCGAGCAGTCGGATCGGCGCTATCCCGCATCGCTGGTGTCGTTGCTGGTGGCCAATGCCAAGACCTGGCTGGCGGATCTGGAAACGCTTTGCACAAAAGTTGAACCCGTGCCTGAGCAGCGTCGTGTCTCGCTGACTTTGGTCGGAGACGTCATTGACTTGAAGCTGCCATGGCTGGCCGGGCATTCGCGTCAGGTCGCGCATGTTGCCATGGAAGCGGCACGCCTGTGGGGGCTGAGTGAGCCGACGCTGACAGACATTGGCAAGTCCGCGCTGATTTACGGCCTCGGCCGCGCAGCCGTTTCCAATCACCTATGGAATAGCCCAGGGCCGCTGCCCTACGGTGCGGCAGAGCGAGTGCGCCTGGTGCCTTACTGGACGCAACAGGCGCTCAGG
Organism: Pseudomonas sp. CCNWLW23; assembly: GCF_037095675.1. Lineage (NCBI taxonomy): Bacteria > Pseudomonadati > Pseudomonadota > Gammaproteobacteria > Pseudomonadales > Pseudomonadaceae > Pseudomonas > Pseudomonas sp. CCNWLW23. The sequence continues at coordinate 364,825 of NZ_JBAWKM010000002.1, forward strand.
CCGGTAATGGAACTGGCCGCGCCCGCCGAGATAGCCACCCACGCGTATGAACGGCTCGATGGCAGCGGCTATTTTCGCGGCGTGGCGGGTGATGCACTGAATGCCGAACATCGGCTGTTCGCCACCTCGGTCGCCTGGGTGGCGTTGAGGCAGGCCCGGCCCTGGCGATCAGCCCACGACGAAGCCGCAGCGGGCAAGCTACTCAAAGAGGATGCTGGCCGTGGCCTGTTCGATAACGATGTCTGCGAAGCGGTCATTGCTGCCGCCAGTGGCGAGCGCCGCCTGCGGCAACCCAAGCCTTCGCTGCTGACAGCCCGTGAGTGCCGCATTCTTCTGGAGATCAGCCGTGGCGCCAGCAACAAACAAGTCGCGCAACTGTTGGCTATCAGTCCGAGCACGGTACGCACGCACATGGAAAGCATCTTTCGCAAATTGCAATGTTCGACCCGGGCAGCCGCCACCCTGAAGGGGCTGACACTGGGCTTGATCGCCTGAGCCCTGCGCCGGGTCAAGCCTGATCAGCCTGCCTGGCGCGAGCAAGTTCGATGAATGCCCTGGCGGCCGCAGAGGGATTGCGGCGGTTCGGGTAGTACAGGCACAACCTGTCTCGGGGCGGCGTCCAGTCCTCGAGTACCTGCACGAACTCGCCGGTGCGGATTTCGTCACGAACGTCCTGCTCCATGAAAAAGCCCAGCCCCATGCCCGCCTGCACCGCGACCTTGACCACGCTCGATTCATCCAGCGTAAGCGGACCATTCACATCCAGACGAATGACTTCGCCGTCGCGCTCGAAATACCAAGGGAAAATCGCCCCGTTCGGTAGTCGCACACGGATACATCGATGCCCGAGCAGCTCGGACGGCTTGCGCGGTTTGCCCTGTTGTTCAAAGTACGCTGGCGAACCGACCACTGCGTACCGCTGCGGCGGCCCTACGGGGACCACAATCACGTCGTTGGGCACCAGGCCTGCCGAGCGCACGCCGAAATCGAAGCCGTCAGCCACGATATCCACCAGCCGGCCTTCGGTTACAAGGTCAATATGGACTTTCGGATGCTGCTGCAAAAACTCGATCACCAGTGGCAGCAACGCTGAACGCGCAGCACTGGCGAAGGCGTTGATGCGCAACGTGCCCGAGGGCCCGGCGTTCTGCGAGCGCACTGCGTCAAGTGCCGCACGCAAATCCTGCAAGGCTGGCCCCACCTGTTCGAGAAACACTCTCCCCGCTTCGGTGATGGCGACGCTGCGGGTGGTGCGGTTGAACAGGCGCGATTCGAGGCGCGCTTCCAGTTGCGCAATGGTGTTGCTCAGCGCGGTGGTGGAGACGTCGAGATCAATGGCGGCCTGGCGAAACGACCCCCTTCGCGCCACGGCTATGACGGCGTCCAGTTCATTGAGGGCCAAGCGATCCTGAACCATGGATTGTCCTGATTTCCGGGATAGGTCATTAAGTTTTGTCCCAGTTGAACAAACTATGTGCGGCCCAGCAAGATGACTCCAGTTAATCAATCAGGAGTCAGCCAATGAACCTTCAACTTCCCGCCGTCGTGCAGACGTATGCCACGGTCATCGACGAGAAAGAAATCTACGATGCGACCCATCAATTCCGAGCGCTGGAGATTTCGCCATGCTGAATTCAGGATTGACTGGCAAGCGGGTCCTCGTCACTGGCGGCACCAAGGGAATCGGCAAAGCAGTGGTCGAGTGGTTCCTCGCCGAGGAGGCAAAGGTCATCACTTCGGCTCGGCAAGTGGACGTCGAAATGCCGGGCGCACTGCTGGTTGCGGCTGATCTTTCGACCCGGGAAGGTTGTGACGCACTCATCGCAGCGGTCCAACAGCAACTGGGCGGCGTCGACATAGTGATCCATGTTCTGGGTGGCTCGTCGGCCCCCGGTGGTGGTTTTGCAGCGCTGGACGAGGAGCTATGGCAACGCGAGCTCAATCTGAATTTGCTGCCAGCGGTGCGCCTCGATCGCGCCCTGCTCCCGGGCATGCTTGAGCGTCGGGATGGCGTGGTGATCCATGTCACCTCCATCCAGAGTCGATTGCCGCTGCCGGAATCCACCACAGCGTACGCGGCGGCCAAGGCTGCGCTGTCGACCTACAGCAAGAGCCTGTCGAAAGAGGTGTCGCCCAAAGGGGTCCGTGTGGTTCGGGTTTCCCCGGGCTGGGTCGAAACCGAAGCATCGGTCGCATTCGCCGAGCGACTCGCGCAGGAGGCTGGCACTGACTATCAGGGTGGCAAGGACATCATCATGCAAGCCTTGGGCGGTATTCCGCTCGGCCGCCCATCGACGCCAGCTGAAGTGGCTGAGCTGATCGGGTTTATGGCGTCGCCGCGAGCGGCTTCGATCACAGGAAGTGAATTTGTGATCGACGGCGGGACCATCCCGACAATCTAGCCGCCAGTCTGCGGGTCAAGGACGACTCGCTGAATCCGACCGGCACGCTTACATCCGATGCTGCTCCAGCAAAAAATCCACGAACAAGCGCACCCGCGCCGGCATCGCCGCGCCGCCCACGAACACCGCATGAATCGGCTCCTCATCGCCCGGGTTAAACGTCTGCAGCAGCGGGATCAGCGTGCCGCGCTGCAAGTCTTCCCTGACGGTGAACTCGCCAATGCGCGCTACGCCTGCGCCGAGTCTGGCGAACTGGGCCAGTGCTTCGCCGCTGCTGCATTCGATGTTGCCGCTGACTTTCAGTGAGAACTCCTTGCCGTCGCGGATGAACGGCCAGTTGGCTTCGGCGCGGCGGAAGTTGAAGCGCAGGCAGTTGTGCTTGAGCAGGTCTTCCGGTTCGAGAGGTGTGCCGTGGCGTTTCAGGTAATCGGACGATGCGACCACGACCTGGCCGGTGTGGCCGAGGCGGCGTGCGGTCAAAGGGCTGTCGGGCAGATGGCCGAAGCGGATGGCGACGTCCGCCTGGCCGGCGAGGATGTCGACTACTTCGTCGCCGAGGCTGAGGTCGACGACGATGTTCGGGTAACGGGCGGTGAAAGCTGCGACCAGCGGCACAATGGTCAGCCGTCCATGGCCAAGGGCGGCACTGACACGCAAGCGGCCCTTGGGTACGCCTTGGTCGGTAATGGCCCCTTCCACTTCGTCCATGTCGGCGAGAATTCGCCGGGCACCGCGCAGGAAGGCCTCGCCCTCGACGGTAAACGTCAGCGCGCGGGTCGTGCGCAGCAACAGACGAGTGCCGAGTCGCTGTTCGGCGCGGGCGATGATCCGACTGACCGCCGAAGGCGTCAGCCCCAACGCACGCGCAGCTGCTGAAAGGCTGCCCTCCTGCGCCACGGTGACGAACACGCTCATTTCCCCTGATCTGCCGTTAAAGTCCATTCGTGCCTCTTACGCAAAGGTGATTACCGAAATCGCCATCTACCGCCGGAAAACGATGGATCGTAGCATTGGCGGCATAGATGAGGAGACTTTCCATGCGTATCAATCCACCACTTGTTGCACTCGCTGTCGGCGCCTTTGGCATCGGCGTCACCGAGTTTGCGCCGATGGGCATGTTGCCCGGCATCGCTGCCGATCTTGGCGTTTCCATTCCCGCTGCGGGGTTGCTGGTCAGTGCCTACGCCTTGGGCGTGCTGCTCGGCGCACCACTGATGACCCTGACCACTGGCAAGATCCCGCGGCGCTATCTGCTGATCGGGCTGATGGCGATTTTCACCCTGGGTAATCTGATGTCGGCGCTGGCCACCGATTACTCCAGCCTGATGGTCGCCCGGGTGATCACCTCGCTCAATCACGGCGCATTCTTTGGGGTCGGTTCTGTGGTCGCCGCCAGTGTGGTCGCGCCGGAAAAACGTGCCGGCGCCGTGGCGGCGATGTTCATGGGCCTGACGTTGGCGACTATCGGCGGTGTGCCGCTGGCAGCCTGGTTTGGTGAACTGTTTGGCTGGCGCACGGCGTTCTGGGGCATTACCGGTCTCGGCGTGCTGACCATGATCGCCTTGTGGTTCGCCCTGCCCAATCTGAAAGCAGAGCAAGGCGCGGGTGCGCTGGCGGAAATTCGTGTGCTAGGCCGAGGTCCGGTGCTGGCCGCGCTGGCCCTGACCGTGGTCGGCTCGAGTGCGATGTTCACCGTGTTCACTTACATCGCGCCGATCCTCAGCAGCGAGACCCACGCCTCCGCCGCGTTCATCACCGCCATGCTGGTGTTGTTCGGAATCGGTTTGACGCTGGGCAACATGTGGGGTGGCAAGGCTGCCGACCGTTCGATCGACCGCACCCTGATCGTGTCGCTGAGCGCATTGATTGTGGTGTTGTTGGCGTTCACGGTGCTGATGCGCTGGCCGCTGCCGGCCGCCGTGGCCATTCTGATCTGGGGTATCGCCAGCTTCGCTCTGGTGCCGCCGCTGCAGATGCGCGTGATGGAAGCCGCCAAGGACGCGCCGAATCTGGCTTCGGCGGTGAACATCGGTGCGTTCAATTTCGGCAACGCGATCGGCGCGGCGCTGGGTGGCGCGGTGATCAATGCCGGGCTGGGTTATCCGGCGATTTCCCTGGCCGGCGCGGCGATGGCTGGTCTGGGGTTGCTGATGGTGCTGACGTTCGCCTGGCGCTCCAGAGCCAGTGCCGCTGCGCTGGCGTAAGTCTTCGCAGCGCTACGCCCCGCCCTGCTGATACTCGCGGGGCGTGCAGCCGAACTCGCGACGGAACACCGTGTGCAGATACTGCGCAGACTTGAAGCCGCAGGCCTGGGCAATGTCGGCAATCGCAGCATCGGTGTTCTTCAAACCGCTGGTAGCCGCCGCCAGTTTGAAACGCAGAATCTCGTCATGCACGCTGCAACCGCGCTCGGCGCGGAAATGCGCTTCCAGCGATGAGCGCGACACCCCGACATAGGCCGCCACTTGCGCGGTCTTGATGCCCTGACAGGCATATTGGCGGATGAACAGCAGCGCTTGCATGACGTAGGGATTGCCCAGTGGTTGGTGCAGGCTCGACACCTGCACGTTGACCGCGTCCGGCGGAATCAGAATCTGCGTACCGGTGGACGGCATGCCGTGGAGCATCTGGTGCAGCAATTGCGCGGCGGTGCGGCCCATGGTTTCGGTGCCCTGAATCACCGAACTCAGCGGTACGCGAGTCAGGCTGCGGGTCAGCGGGTCGTTGTCGATGCCGATCAGCGCGACCTGCTCCGGCACGGCAATGCCGGCGGTCAGGCAGGCTTGCAGCAACTGCCGGGCGCGGGCGTCGCTGACGGCGATGATGCCGATCGGTTTCGGCAGGCTGTGCAGCCAGGCGATCAGCTGTTCGACGGCGCTGTCCCACAGCGGCGCGCTGGTGCCCATGCCGCGATAGATCTCGGCGTGGAGGCCGTCGCGTTGCATCAGTTTGCGAAAGGCTTTTTCCCGCTCCTGCGCCCAGCGATTGGCCTGCGCCTCGGGCAGGCTGAAACAGGCAAAGCGCTGCAATCCCGCCTCGACCAGATGCGAGTAAGCCAGAGTGATCAATGCGTTGTTGTCAGTGGCAACGTAGGGAATCGCTTTTGGATAAGCGCGTGCATCCTCGTAGGAACCGCCCACCGCTACCACCGGCAAATGAATGTCGGCCAGCGCCTCGCCAATCAGCGGATCGTCGAAATCGGCAATGATCCCGTCACCCTGCCAGCGCTCGATGCCTTTCAAGCGGCAGAGAAAGTCCTCTTCCAGAAACAGGTCCCAGGAAGCGCGGGTGCTGCTCAGGTAGTTGCCGATGCCGCTGATGATTCCACGGTCGTAGATCTTGCTGCCGTTGAACAACAGGGCGATGCGGTGCACGGGCGGTAGGCTTTTCATTGTTTTTAGGCTGTTCCGGGTCGCTTCGTCGCGGCGACGATGGACACAGACTAGGCCTGCGCGCGCTGAAGCTCAATACGCAAAATCGCACTCGCAGTTGAGGCTTTTCATAATCAGCGGGCACGGGGCCGTTGCTAGTATCGAGACACCGCCAAGAACAACAAGGACAAGGTCCATGCAGTATTTCCCCAATATCGAGCCGGTTCGCTACGAAGGCCCGAACAGTGATTCGCCCCTCGCATTCCGTCACTACGACGCCGACAAACTGATCCTCGGCAAACCCATGCGCGAACACCTGCGCATGGCCGCCTGCTACTGGCACACTTTCGTCTGGCCGGGCTCTGATGTGTTCGGCGCCGGAACCTTCAAACGCCCGTGGCAACGCAGTGGCGAACCGATGGAACTGGCTATCGGCAAGGCTCAAGCCGCATTCGAGTTCTTCAGCAAACTGGGCATCGATTACTACTGCTTTCACGACACGGACGTCGCCCCCGAAGGCAACTCGCTGAAGGAGTACCGCGAACACTTCGCGCAAATGATCGACCGCCTCGAACAGCATCAGGAACAAAGCGGCATCAAGCTGCTCTGGGGCACCGCCAACTGCTTCAGCAATCCGCGTTTCGCCGCCGGTGCCGCGAGCAATCCCGATCCGGAAGTGTTCGCCTGCGCCGCCGCGCAAGTGTTCAGCGCGATGAACGCCACCCATCGCCTCAAGGGCTCCAACTACGTGCTGTGGGGCGGTCGCGAAGGCTACGAAACCCTGCTCAATACCGACCTGAAACGTGAGCGCGAACAACTCGGGCGCTTCATGCGCATGGTGGTCGAGCACAAGCACAAGATCGGTTTCACCGGCGACCTGCTGATCGAGCCCAAGCCGCAGGAGCCGACCAAGCACCAATACGATTACGACAGCGCCACGGTGTTCGGCTTCCTCCAGCAGTACGGCCTGGAGAAGGAAATCAAGGTCAACATCGAGGCGAACCACGCGACCCTGGCCGGCCACAGCTTTCATCACGAAATCGCCACCGCCGCCTCGCTGGGAATTTTCGGCAGCATCGACGCCAACCGTGGCGATCCGCAGAACGGCTGGGACACCGACCAGTTCCCCAACAGCGTCGAAGAAATGACCCTGGCGACCTATGAAATCCTCAAGGCCGGCGGTTTCAAGAATGGCGGTTTCAATTTCGACTCCAAGGTGCGCCGGCAGAGCCTCGACGAGATCGACCTTTTCCACGGTCACGTTGGCGCCATGGACGTTCTGGCCTTGTCGCTGGAACGTGCCGCCGCGATGGTCGAGAACGATCAACTGCAAACCCTCAAGGATCAACGCTACGCCGGCTGGCGTCAGCCGTTCGGGCAAGCGGTGATGGCGGGCGACTTCAATCTCGAGTCGCTGGCCGAGCACGCGTTCAGCAACGAGCTGAACCCGCAAGCCGTCAGCGGCCGCCAGGAAATGCTCGAAAACATCGTCAACCGTTACCTGTATCGCTGATCGCCGAGACCCTCTGCCGACGCAACGACGCTGTGACAATTGCACGACAATTCTGTGCCTGCTGCGTCGGCAGATTCTCTACAGTTCTACCAGCCCGATTCATCGTCAGGCCGTGTCTTTCCAACAAAAATAAAAGGACGCACCACCATGAAGAACTTGAAACGTACGCTGTTGGCCAGTGCCCTGGCGTTGTTGGCCCTGCCGGTAATGGCCGACGCTACCCACCCGAAAATCGGTTTCTCCATCGACGATTTGCGTCTGGAACGCTGGTCGCGCGATCGCGATTACTTCGTCGCGGCGGCAGAAAAAATGGACGCCAAAGTCTTCGTGCAATCGGCGGACGCCAACGAGCAGAAGCAGATTTCGCAGATCGAAAACCTCATCTCTCGCGGCGTCGATGTGATCGTCATCGTGCCATTCAACGCGACAGTGCTGACCAACGCCGTGGCCGAGGCGAAGAAAGCCGGGATCAAAGTGGTGTCTTACGACCGGCTGATTCTCAACGCCGATGTCGACGCCTATATCTCCTTCGATAACGAAAAGGTCGGCGAAATGCAGGCCGGCGGCGTGCTGAAAGCGGCGCCCAAGGGCAATTACTTCTTGCTGGGCGGCGCGCCCACCGACAACAACGCCAAGATCCTCCGTGAAGGCCAGATGAAGGTGCTGCAACCGGCCATCGACAAGGGCGATATCAAGATCGTCGGCCAGCAGTGGGTCAAGGAATGGAACCCGACCGAAGCGCTGAGCATCGTCGAAAACGCCCTGACCCGTAACAACAACAAAATCGACGGCATCGTCGCCTCCAACGACGCTACCGCTGGCGGCGCCATCCAGGCACTGGCCGCGCAGCAACTGGCCGGCAAGGTGCCGATTTCCGGTCAGGACGCCGACCTCGCAGCCGTCAAACGCGTGATCGCCGGCACGCAAACCATGACCGTGTACAAACCACTGAAACTCATCGCGTCCGAAGCGGCCAAGCTCTCGGTGCAACTGGCGCGCAACGAAAAACCGGCCTACACCTCGCAGTACGACAACGGCAGCAAAAAGGTCGACACCATCCTGCTCACGCCAACGCCGTTGACCAAGGACAACATCGACTTGCTCGAACAGGACGGCTTCTACACCAAGGCGCAGATTGCCGGGCAGTGATCCGGTCGTAAATCTTGATCAGACCTGTGGGAGCGAGCCTGCTCGCGAAAGCGGAGTGTCAGTCAGTAAAGCTCTGGCTGAAAAGGCCCCTTCGCGAGCAGGCTCGCTCCCACACAGGTTCAGTGGTGTTTGAGTCCCTGGTATACGAGCCTTTTCCATGTCCGACTATCTGCTGCAAATGAACGGCATCGTCAAAACCTTCGGCGGTGTCAAAGCGCTGAACGGCATCGACATCAAGGTCCGGCCCGGCGAATGCGTGGGCCTGTGCGGCGAGAATGGCGCCGGCAAGTCGACGCTGATGAAGATCCTTTCGGCGGTCTATCCCCATGGCACCTGGGACGGTGAAATCCTCTGGGACGGGCAACCGCTTCGGGCGCAATCGATCAGCGAAACCGAGGCCGCCGGCATCGTCATCATCCATCAGGAACTGACCCTGGTGCCGGACTTGTCAGTGGCGGAAAACATCTTCATGGGCCATGAGCTGACGCTGCCCGGCGGGCGCATGAACTACCCGGCGATGATCCACCGTGCCGAAGCCTTGATGCGTGAATTGAAAGTGCCGGACATGAACGTTTCGCTGCCGGTTTCGCAGTACGGCGGCGGCTATCAGCAACTGGTGGAAATCGCCAAGGCCCTGAATAAACAGGCGCGTCTGCTGATCCTCGACGAACCTTCCTCGGCCCTGAGCCGCTCGGAAATCGAAGTGCTGCTGGACATCATCCGCGACCTCAAGGCCAAGGGCGTCGCCTGCGTCTACATCTCGCACAAGCTCGATGAAGTCGCCGCCGTGTGCGACACCATTTCGGTGATCCGCGACGGCAAACACATCGCTACCACCGCCATGGCCGACATGGACATTCCACAGATCATCACGCAGATGGTCGGGCGCGGAATGAGCAACCTCTACCCCAGCGAGCCGCATGAGATTGGCGAGGTGATTTTCGAGGCGCGCCACATCACTTGCTACGACGTCGACAACCCCAAGCGCAAACGGGTCGACGACATTTCCTTCAGCCTCAAGCGCGGCGAGATTCTCGGCATTGCCGGGCTGGTCGGGGCCGGCCGCACCGAGCTGGTCACCGCTCTGTTCGGCGCTTACCCCGGCCGCCACGAGGGCGAAGTCTGGCTGGACGGCGAGCCAATCGACACGCGCACGCCGCTGAAAGCGATTCGCGCCGGCCTGTGCCTGGTGCCTGAAGATCGCAAGCGGCAGGGCATCATTCCTGACCTCGGCGTCGGCCAGAACATCACCCTCGCCGTGCTCGAGAGTTATTCGAAAATGACCCGCATCGATGCCGAAGCCGAGCTGGGCTGCATCGACCGGGAAATCTCCCGTCTGCATCTGAAGACCGCAAGTCCATCCCTGCCGATCACCAGCCTGTCAGGCGGTAACCAGCAGAAAGCCGTGCTGGCGAAAATGCTGCTGGCCAAACCGCGCGTACTGATTCTCGACGAGCCGACCCGAGGCGTGGATGTCGGCGCCAAGTACGAGATCTACAAGTTGATGGGCGCGCTGGCCGCCGAAGGCGTGTCGATCATCATGGTTTCATCGGAACTGGCCGAAGTGCTCGGCGTGTCCGACCGCGTGCTGGTGATCGGCGAAGGCCAGTTGCGTGGCGACTTCGTCAACCATGAACTGACCCAGGAACAGGTACTCGCCGCCGCCCTCAGCCAGCCCGGCAGCCATAACAATAATGATCGGAAAACCGCGTAAATGAATCAGGTCAAACAACTGTTCACCCGCTACAAGATGCTCGCGCTGGTATTCGCCGTGGTGCTGATCTGGCTGTTCTTCAGCTGGCAGACCGAGGGCGGCTTCCTCACCCCGCGCAACCTTTCCAACCTGCTGCGGCAGATGTCGATCACCGGAATTCTCGCCTGCGGCATGGTGCTGGTGATTATCAGCGGCGAGATCGATTTGTCGGTGGGCTCATTGCTCGGCCTGCTCGGAGGCCTCGCGGCGATACTCGACGTGGTCTATCACATTCCGTTGCTGGCGAATCTGAGTCTGGTCGCCCTGTGCGGCCTGATGATCGGCCTCGCCAACGGCTACATGGCGGCGTACTTGCGCATACCGTCCTTTATCGTCGGCCTGGGCGGCATGCTCGCATTTCGCGGGATTTTGCTGGGGATCACCGGCGGCACCACCATCGCCCCGGTATCGCCGGAGCTGGTCTACGTCGGCCAGGGTTATCTGCCCCACGCGATAGGCACCGGCCTGGGTGTGCTGCTGTTTGTGCTGACGGTGTTCCTGACCTGGAAACAACGACGCAATCGCGCCCTGCATGGCCTGGCGGCGCATTCGCTGGTGCGTGATGTTGTGCGCGTGCTGGTGATCGGCGCGGTGCTGGCCGGTTTTGTTCAGACCCTCAATAGCTATGACGGCATTCCCGTGCCGGTGCTGCTGTTGCTGATTCTGCTCGGCGTGTTCAGCTACGTCACCAGCCAGACCGTGTTCGGCCGCCGGGTCTATTCGGTCGGCAGCAACATGGAAGCCACGCGCCTGTCAGGCATCAATGTGCAGGCGGTCAAGCTGTGGATTTTCGGCATCATGGGCGTGATGTGCGCCCTCGCCGGCGTGGTCAACACCGCACGCCTCGCCGCCGGCTCACCGTCCGCCGGCAGCATGGGCGAACTCGATGCCATCGCCGCCTGCTTCATCGGCGGCACCTCCATGCGCGGCGGCTCCGGCACCGTCTACGGCGCCCTCCTCGGTGCACTGGTGATCACCAGCCTGGACAACGGCATGTCGATGCTCGACGTCGACAGTTACTGGCAGATGATCGTCAAGGGCAGCATTCTGGTGTTGGCGGTCTGGGTGGATGTGAGTACGCGCACGGCGCGGCGTTGATCGCCGCGAGCCTGGAGCTATCTGCTTCAAAAGGGAGCAAGAACGCAAGCCGCTGCTACGCTACGTAACACAATATTATGGAATACCAGATACCACAAAACATTGCTTTGAACGCTTGGTCCGCTCTGGCTCAATGGCTTCGAAGGCCTTGCACAGCTTGGCCCGTATCTTGCTCCTCCAGTGCATATCGCGCTCAAGGTCTATGGCCATGCCTGCATCCTCCGCAAATTTCGGCGACGCTCACACCCGCTCTTCAAGCGCGGTGTGTGCGTTGCCGTGCGCAGCCATGGCGCGTTATCTCCGTCGATTCCGCTCTTCGTCCTCCATCGTGCTGCCGCAGCTGCCATCCTGCGTGAGCGCGAAGCAAAACGGTTTCTGGCAGATAGTCAGGTAACACCTCCCCACGAGAGTCTCTCTCGATCTCTCGCAGTTTCCGCCTTGGCGGATCGCTGCGCACCGTCATTACCGAGTTTCCTGGTGAGTCCCTCCGGCTCGCCCGGCGCTCTGCATCCGGAACAAACCTGATGAACCAAGATACCGCCTTGCTTGTGATCGATATGCAAAAGGAAGATGGCTTCCCGCTCGAACGCTTCGATCAAGTGGTCGATAACGCCGCATCCCTGATCGATCGCGCTCGCCAGTTGCACATCCCGATTTTCTACACCCGCCATGTCAACGACGCTCCGGGCCGCGATCTGGCGCTGGGCGAACCGGTAGACGACCAAGGCAGGCCAACGACTTACCGCGCCGGCACATTTGCGATCGAGATCATTGACGCCCTGGCGCCTCGAGACGCTGACGTCGTCATCGATAAACGCCGCTACAGCGCCTTCCACGGCACCCGTTTGGCTCAGATGCTCAACCGCCGAGGCATCAAACACCTGGTGGTCATCGGCGTGCTGACGGATGTGTGTGTCATGAGCAGTCTGTTCGACGCCTATCAGCACGACTTCCAGGTCAGCCTTGTCGCTGACGCCTGTAGTGCGACTACAGAGGGAGCGCATTACTCGGCACTGTTCATCCTTTCCAACTGGCTGTACGGGCTGGAGCTCTTCACCACCGAGCAGTTGTCGAGACGCTGGAACAACGAGCCGGCAACATCGCTTCGAACCGCCGAACCCGATCACCTCGCCTTCCAGCCAGATGAATTCCCACAAGTCGTAGCGCGCTTTCAACGCCGCCTCGTCGACGCCTGCTGAACGGAGAACAGACATGAAAGTTGAAAAACGCAGCATCGACTTTATCCCAGAGAGCGAGCGTCACGGTCGGCCCCGTTCCCTGTTCTTCGTCTGGTTTGGTGCCAACGCCAACATCACCACGGTAGCGGCTGGCGTGTTGCCCATCAGCCTGGGACTCAATCTTTTCTGGAGTGCGCTATCGATCCTTATCGGTTCGCTGATTGGTGCAATCTTCATGGCTTCGCACTCCGCGCAGGGACCGAGACTGGGTATTCCGCAGATGATCCAGAGCCGGGCACAATTCGGGGTTTTCGGCGCTATCGTCCCGCTGCTGTTCGTCATGCTTATCTACTTGGGCTTTTTCGTCAGCAACACGCTGTTGGCTGCTCAGGCGGTGAGCGACCTGAGCCCGTTGAGCACCGCTGGCAACATCGCTCTGCTGGGCGCGGCATGCTTCCTGGTCGCGCTGTTCGGCTACCAACTGATTCATCGCGTGCAGAAGCTGCTTTCGCTGATTTCGATTGCCGTGTTCGGCATCGCCACCCTGCTCGCCCTCGCGCTGCCGATAGAGGCCGGCCAATGGACCGCGCAGGGTTTCAATCTGGTCAGCTTCCTCGCCTCCGTCAGCATCGCGGTCACTTGGCAACTGTCCTACGCACCTTACGTGGCGGACTACTCTCGGTATTTGCCGAGCGACACATCCACCCGCCAAGTGTTCTGGTACAGCTATGCCGGTACCGTGATCGGCGGAAGCTGGATGATGCTGTTAGGCGCCGTGCTGGCCAAGGGCATGGTGGGGTTCTCCGATAACGTCGGGCTGCATCTGATAGGCCTGCTCGGAGGAGGCACGCTGCTGATGGTGGCATTCGTGCTTTACGGCCAGATCGCCATCAACGTGTTCAACCTGTATGGCGCTTTCATGTCGACGGTCACGATGATCGAGCCTTTCTCTGCGCTCAAAATCACCCCGTCTGTACGTGCGGGATTTCTGCTGATCATCTGCACGACCGCTACCGGTTTATGCACTCTGGCGCAGGACGACTTTCTGCAGTTCTTCCTGAATTTCATCTTTTTCATGAGCTACTTTCTGATCCCCTGGACGGCGATCAATCTTGTCGACTACTACGCGCTGCGCAAAGGCGTTTACCGGATTACCGACATCTTCGATCCGGCAGGTATCTATGGTCGGGTGAACTGGACAGCAATCGCAGTATTCCTTTGCACGATTGCTCTGGAAATTCCGTTCATGAACACCTCGATGTACGTCGGGCCTGTTGCCACCAGCCTGCAAGGCGTAGACCTGGCGTGGGTCGTTGGCTTGCTGTGCCCTGCGTGCGCTTACTACGCCCTCATGCGCCGGCGCGGTTCGCTGTTGATCAAGGCATCGCAAGTTTGATGTTCGCAGGCTGAGAGCGTTTGTGCTCTTTTATCGGAACAGTACTAAGGCCCGTATTCACGGGCCTCTTACTTCCTGTGCAAGTTTGTGTAACATCCGGGAAACTGGACGATTCGATTTATACGTAAGTCAAAACAATTACTGGCAGTGATTTATCGTCAGGGACATGATCAACGGCCCAACCCAACTCTCTGCAGTTGTACAAGCGCAGCGGTAATCGTTGAGCCTTGCTGAATTTCATCAGCCGCCTCGTTTGCGAGCTGAAGTGAATATCAGCGTTTCGCTGATGGCTTGAACTGACGATCAATGTCCAACATCTTCGCGACGCACAAGGCCAGGCGCTCATTGATCACCCGCTCCTGCTCGTTTTTGAGACACTTCTCACAAAGCCCGCCATGGCCGGCGCTTGCCTTGCAACGCTCCGCTTGCGGCGAGGTTTTGTACAGCCTATTGCATTTTGTACAAGTTTGACGCAGCTCGTCGTTTTCCATGGCCCTTCTTCCTGTCAAGGCACAAACGGGTCATTAACCATTACATGAGCTTCGCTGAATCTGTACAGGAAATAGTTCGTTTATCGCCTCGCTTGCGAAGCTTGCTAACTAAAATATTCCACTGTATTAACTGCACCAACGTACTAATTTGACAGTATCGGCAGCGATCTACAGATTATGCGCTAGTTAAACGCAGCGATAATCCTCGTCAACATAAAATGACATTCAAATGCCATCACACCGGGCAAGCGTCGATATATTTTGCCGTTTCGCTTAGTTGCGCTGATCAAACTTTCGCAATCACAAGAGGAGCGCTGTTATACCGCAAGCGCATGCTTGTATAAGTAATTTTCAACCGGTGCGGACGCATGTCGAGATGTTAGAAAAAACTGTGAATTTCCTGGCACGAGGAACATCCCTCTTTCATGAGTAACAGGAGAGCCTCATGAGCCAGACAGATTTGTACATGATCAAGTACCGACTTCACGGTGTGCCCAAATCTTTCATTATCCGCGCTAAATTGATGAACAACGCAGAAGCCTGGCAGTGGGCGAGTTGTGATGCCGGCTTGACGCCAATTCCCAAGCCAGGCCGGCCTCCATTGAAGCGCTTTTCGAAACCGATGGCCGAGCGATTCGGCGTCACCGACGTGCAATGGCACGAATCAAAGGCCGTGTGTTGGGACGAGGACCTGGCGATATGAGAATCCCGCGCCGCCAACCCGAGGCCTATCTGCCCGGTTCACCTTCAGCAGCGGGCACTTGAAATTCAAACGTCACTCATTGCCGGGTAATCCCCATACCGTTCACGGCCCTGACGGAACCACGTAGTCAGTTGACTCGCCACTGTTTTGCGGTTTTCTGGTCAATTCCCCGGCAAATCAGATATTTCTGCCTAGACTTGAACATGTCTCGGCACTTGAACGCGTTCAGCGCGTCGAGCGGTCATCACAATAAAAACAAGAGGAATCACCCAGATGCTCAGATCTCTGTTCAGCGCACTTGCCTGCGCTTTGGCGGTAAGCAGCATGAACCCGGCCATGGCGGCAGACCCGGTGATCATCAAGTTCTCGCATGTGGTCGCTGACCAGACGCCCAAGGGGCAAGGTGCGTTGCTGTTCAAGAAACTGGTCGAGGAACGTTTGCCGGGCAAGGTCAAGGTCGAGGTGTATCCCAACTCCTCGCTCTTTGGTGACGGCAAGGAAATGGAAGCGCTGTTGCTCGGCGATGTGCAGATGATTGCGCCGTCGCTGGCCAAGTTCGAGCAGTACACCAAGTCAGTGCAGTTGTTCGACCTGCCCTTTCTTTTCAATGACATCAACGCTGTCGACCGCTTTCAACTGAGCCCGCAGGGTCAGGGCCTGCTCAAATCCATGGAAAGCAAAAACATCACCGGCCTGGCTTATTGGCACAACGGCATGAAACAACTGTCGGCCAACAAGCCACTGCGTGTACCGGCGGATGCGCGCGGCCTGAAGTTCCGGGTGCAGGCCTCGGCGGTGCTGGAGGAGCAGTTCAAGGCGGTGCGCGCCAATCCGCGCAAGATGAGTTTTGCCGAGGTATATCAAGGCCTGCAGACCGGTGTGGTCAACGGCGCGGAAAATCCTTACTCGAACATCTACAGCCAGAAGATGCATGAAGTGCAGAAGTACATCACCGAATCCAACCACGGTGTACTGGACTACATGCTGATCACCAACACCAAGTTCTGGAACGGCCTGCCGCCCGACGTGCGCAGCGAACTGGACAAGATCGTCGTGGAAGTCACCACCCACGTGAACAAGGAAGCCCAGCAACTGAACGAGGGTGACAAGCAGCGCATTCTTGCCGCCAAAACCACGGAAATCATCACCCTCACGCCAGAAGAACGTGCGCAATGGCGCGATGCGATGAAACCGGTGTGGAAGAAATTCGAAGGCGAAATCGGCGCTGAGCTGATCTCTGCCGCCGAAGCCGCAAACCAGGCGCAATAATCGCAAGGCAGGCGCCGCTGCGTCGGCGCCTGCCCGTCTTCACTCGACGTGAGATGCCATCCATGAAAGCGCTTCGGCGAATCTGGGAACACTTCGAGGAAGGCTTCATCGTCTTCCTTCTGGCGGCCATGACCCTCGTCACGTTTGTCTACGTGATCCTCAACAACTTCTACAGCCTGTTTTACTGGCTCGCCGATCATTGGCCGGCGGCCAGTGTCCCGCTGTTCGCCGTTGGCGATCAGATCATGGGCATGGCGCAGGCCATGACCTGGAGCACCGCCCTGACCAAAGCGCTGTTTGGCTGGCTGATTTTTTTCGGCCTGGCTTATGGCGTGCGCACCGCCGGGCACATCGGTGTCGACGCACTGGTCAAACTGGCGCGCAGATCGGTACAGCGCTACATCGGCATTTTGGCCTGCCTGTGCTGTCTGGCCTACGCGGGGCTGCTCGCCGTCGCCAGCTTCGAATGGATTGAAACCTTGATGAACGCCGGTATCGGTGCCGAGGATCTCGGCCATTTCGGCGTCATGCAGTGGCATATCGGGTTGATCGTGCCGCTGGGCTTCGCGCTGGTGTTCATCCGCTTCGCTGAAATTCTCCTGCGCATCCTGCTCAACCGTCAGACCGGCCTCGGCCTGGCCGATGAAGCGGCCGACGCGCTGAAACTTGCCGAACACGAGGATGACAAGCCATGACCATCGCCTTCCTGTTCGTGGCCCTGTTCGCCTTGATGTTCATCGGCGTGCCGATCGCCATCTCACTGGGCCTGGCCGGCTCCCTGACGATCATTTTCTTCAGTCCCGACTCGGTGCGCTCGCTGGCGATCAAACTGTTCGAGACCTCGGAACACTACACGCTGCTGGCCATTCCGTTTTTCCTGCTGGCGGGGGCCTTCATGACCACCGGCGGCGTCGCCCGCCGGCTGATCGACTTCGCCAACGCCTGTGTCGGGCATATTCGCGGCGGCCTGGCCATCGCGGCGGTGCTGGCCTGCATGCTGTTCGCCGCCCTCTCCGGTTCAAGTCCCGCCACGGTCGCTGCGGTGGGCTCGATTGCGATTGCCGGGATGGTCCGTTCCGGCTATCCGCAAGCGTTCGGCGCAGGGATCATCTGCAACGCCGGTACGTTGGGCATCCTGATCCCGCCGTCGATCGTGATGGTGGTTTACGCCGCTGCTACAGAAACCTCCGTGGGCAAGCTGTTCATGGCCGGCGTGGTGCCTGGCCTGCTGCTGGGCACGGCATTGATGGTGGCGATCTACATCGTCGCGGTGAAGAAAAATCTCCCCGCCTTGCCGCGTGCGACGCTTCGCGAGTTTCTGAGTACGGCACGCAAAGCAATATGGGGCCTGTTGCTGATGGTGATCATCCTCGGCGGCATCTATTCGGGCATGTTCACCCCGACCGAAGCCGCCGCCGTGGCCGCCGTCTATTCGGCCTTCATCGCTCTGTTCGTTTACAAGGATCTGACCTTTCGCGAGACCCCCAATGTTCTCCTCGACTCGGCCAAACTGAGCATCATGCTGATGTTCATCATTGCCAACGCCATGCTGTTCGCCCACGTGCTGACCACCGAACAGTTACCTCAACAAATCACTGCCTGGGTGATCGAAGCCGGGCTGACACCGGTGACGTTTCTACTGATGGTCAACATTGTGCTGTTGATTGCCGGCGCGTTCATGGAACCGTCAGCGATCATCCTGATCCTGGCGCCCATTCTTTTTCCCATCGCGATGAAACTGGGCATCGATCCGATTCACCTCGGCATCATCATGGTGGTCAACCTTGAGATCGGCCTGATCACGCCACCGGTGGGCCTGAACCTGTTCGTGACCTCGGCGGTGACCGGCATGTCCTTGCCCGCCACAGTCAAAGCCGCGATGCCCTGGTTGTCGATTCTGCTGTTGTTCCTGATCCTGATTACTTACGTGCCATGGATCTCACTGGTGCTGCCGAACTGGCTGGGGATGAACTGACGTCGTGACGATCACGTTCAGCCGGGACCGGCTAGAGTGCAATCACTCTGCTTAAAACCATAACAAGACGGAGAAGTGCCCCCATGCGAGTCAAAACACGCTTTGCCCTGCTGGCCGCCGCCACGCTGACCCTTAGCAGTGCTGCGCAGGCCGCGCCCGTGTTCATCAATATCCTCACCGGCGGAACCAGTGGGGTTTACTACCCGATCGGGGTCGGTCTGTCGCAAATCTACAGCGACGGTATTGCCGGTTCGAAGACATCGGTGCAGGCCACCAAAGCGTCGGTGGAAAACCTCAATTTGCTACAGGCCGGTCGCGGCGAGTTGGCCCTGGCTTTGGGCGACTCAGTGGCCGACGCCAAAAACGGCGTGGAGGACGCCGGTTTCAAAGCACCACTGACCAAATTGCGCGCCTTGGGCGGCGCCTATCCCAATTACATTCAAATCGTCGCTAGCAAAGAGTCGGGGATCAAAACCCTCGCCGATCTCAAGGGCAAGACCATCTCGGTCGGCGCCCCTAAATCCGGGACTGAATTGAATGCGCGGGCGATATTCAAAGCGGCCGGCCTGACCTACGAGGACATGGGCAAGGTGCAATATCTGCCGTTTGCCGAATCGGTGGAATTGATCAAGAACCGGCAACTGGACGCCACCCTGCAATCGTCGGGACTGGGCATGGCCGCCATTCGCGACCTGTCGTCGGTGATGCCGCTGAACTACGTCGCCATTCCGAGCGAGGTGGTGACAAAAATCGGCAATCCGGCCTACCAGAGCGCAATGATCCCGGCCAACACCTACGACGGACAGGCCGAAGCCGTGCCCACCGTGGCAATCACCAATATTCTGGTGACCCGCGCCGACCTGCCGGATGACGTCGTCTATGACATGACCCGCCTGCTGTTCGACAACCTGGGGCGCTTGGGTAACTCCCATTCGGCGGCCAAGGACATCAAGCTGGAAGCGGCCGCGAAAAACCTGCCGATCGCGCTGCACCCCGGCGCCGAACGCTACTACAAGGAAAAAGGCGCTTTATAAGCGCCTGTGCGCAGTGGCGTGACGGCCACTGCAGCGTCGATTCCTTTGCGTGGTCATGAGGAAGGCAGCCAATGAGTGACGAGCATCACGGTATTTCCGCGAACCCACGGGACTGGCCGAAAACCCTGTTTTACGTAGCGTTGCTGTTCTCGATTTTCCAGATCGTCACCGCAGCCTTCTCTCCTCTCTCCAGCCAGGTGCTGCGTGCGGTGCACGTCGGTTTCCTGCTGTGGGTGGTGTTTCTCAGTTATCCGGCACACGGCACAGACCGTCCGTGGCAACCGCTGGCCTGGCTGCTGAGCCTGGCCGCCATCGCTACCGCGCTGTATCAATGGGTGTTCGAGGCCGATCTGATCCAGCGCTCCGGTGACCTCACCTCGGCCGACCTGATGATCGGCATCGTATTGATTGCCCTGGTCTTCGAAGCCGCGCGACGGGTCATGGGCATCGCGCTGCCGGTGATTTGCGGGCTGTTCCTGGCGTACGGCCTGTTCGGGGAATACCTGCCCGGCGAACTGGCCCATCGCGGCTACGGTTTCGACCAGATCATCAATCAGCTGTCGTTCGGCACCGAAGGGCTGTACGGCACGCCGACCTACGTATCGGCGACCTACATTTTCCTGTTCATCCTGTTTGGCGCGTTTCTTGAGCAAGCCGGCATGATCAAGCTGTTTACCGACTTCGCCATGGGTTTGTTCGGTCACAAGCTGGGAGGCCCGGCGAAAGTGGCCGTGGCCTCGTCGGCATTGATGGGGACGATCACCGGCTCCGGGATTGCCAACGTCGTGACGACCGGGCAATTCACCATTCCGCTGATGAAGCGCTTTGGCTATCGCGCCGCGTTCGCCGGCGGCGTGGAAGCCACCTCCAGCATGGGCAGCCAGATCATGCCTCCGGTGATGGGCGCGGTCGCCTTCATCATGGCTGAAACCATCAATGTGCCCTTCGTCGAAATCGCCAAGGCGGCGCTGATTCCGGCCCTGCTGTATTTCGGTTCGGTATTCTGGATGGTCCATCTGGAAGCCAAGCGCTCCAACCTCAAGGGCCTGCCCAAAGACCAATGCCCCAGCGCATGGGGCGCGGTGAAAGCCCGCTGGTATTTGCTGATTCCTCTGCTGGTTCTGGTGTACCTGTTGTTTTCCGGGCGCACACCGCTGTTCTCGGGCATGGTCGGCCTGGCATTGACTGCCATCGTGATTCTTGGCTCGGCGATCATTTTCCGGGTGCACAGCTTTGGCCTGCGTTGTGCGTTCTGGATTGCACTCGGCGTGCTCTGCACAGGTTTTTTCCAGCTTGGCATCGCGGTGATTTTTGCAGTCATTGCCGTCCTGGTGCTGGTCTGCGCTTTCATCAAGGGTGGTCGCGACACGCTGCTGATCTGCCTGCACGCGCTGGTCGAGGGCGCCCGCCACGCGGTACCGGTGGGCATCGCCTGCGCACTGGTCGGCGTCATCATCGGCATCGTTTCGCTCACCGGCGTCGCTTCGACGTTTGCCGGCTACATCCTCGCCATCGGCCGCGACAACCTGCTGCTGTCGCTGATCCTGACGATGATCACTTGCTTGGTGCTAGGGATGGGCATTCCGACCATTCCCAACTACATCATCACCAGCTCGATCGCCGCGCCCGCCCTGCTGGAGCTGGGCGTGCCACTGATCGTGTCGCACATGTTCGTGTTCTACTTCGGCATCCTCGCCGACCTGACCCCGCCGGTCGCCCTCGCCTGTTTTGCCGCCGCGCCGATCGCCAAGGAAAGCGGCTTCAAGATCAGCCTGTGGGCCGTGCGCATTGCGCTGGCCGGTTTCGTCATCCCGTTCATGGCGGTCTACAACCCGGCGCTGATGCTGCAAGGCGACAACTTGTGGGCAACTGCCTACATGCTGATCAAGACTCTTCTGGCGGTTGGTCTCTGGGGCATGGCGTCTACCGGTTTTCTGCAACAGAAAATGCTGATCTGGGAACGGGTGCTCAGTCTCGGCGCCGGCGCCCTGCTGATCGTGGCACTGCCGGTGACCGATGAAATCGGCTTCGCACTCGGGATTCTGGTAATCGTGCAACACGTCTGGCGCTCGCGGCGCGCAGCAGCGGCCAATGCATGATCGGCTTGTGCCTGGGTCTGGCCGGCAGTATCTGGGCACAGTTGCCGGTAGCGAACTTCACCCTGGCCTGGAACCACAGCATCGAAAAGATCCGCTGGGAGGAAGACTACCGCGTCACGGCCCAAGGGCTGGTTCTTGAGCAGGCCAGGGTTCGCGGCAACGGCGCTGGCATGGAGATACCCGACGATGCCCGGCTGGAGAACGGCAGTTGGCATTTCCGACGCCACTTGCCGCCGCTGCAACCACTGCAATTGGGCCGAACCCCGCAGGCCGGCGATTACCAGTTATGCATGGATGGCAAGTGCGAACTGGTCAGCCGATGGGTTGGGCCGGCCAATATCAGCCAGCCGTTTTTGCAGTTGTGGGGTTGCGAAATGACTTCGCCATCGCATGATGGTTAGCCAGGAAGCCGTGGCGAGCTGTCGCCAACATCGCCACGTTTCGCGGATTACTTGTGCGCCAGCAACGATTTACGTTCGGCCTTGGCGTGTTTCATGGCGGCGATTTCCCGCTCGCACGCTTCGACATCGAAGGAGTTGTCCCACTTGGCAATGGCAATGGTGCCGATGCCGTTGCCGATCAGGTTGGTCACCGCTCGCGCCTCGTTGAGGAAGCGGTCGATGCCCAACAGCAACACCAGGCCCACCAGAGGTATCGAGTGAATGGTGGTGAGCGTGGCCGCCAGGGTCACGAACCCTGCTCCCGCCACACCGGCCGAGCCCTTGGAGGTCAGCAGGAACACGCCGAGCAGGATCATCTGGTCCATGAAGGTCAGCGGTGTGTTGGTCGCCTGGGCGATGAAGATCGCCGCCATGGTCAGGTAAATGCAGGTGCCGTCCGCGTTGAAGGTGTAGCCCGTCGGCAGGACCATGCCGACCACGGACTTTTTGCAGCCGAGCTTTTCCAGTTTGACCATCATTCGCGGCAGCACCGCTTCGGTCGAGCAGGTGCCGAGCGTGATCAGGATTTCATCTTTGAAATATCGCAGAAACTGCATCAACGGCATGCCCGACCATCGCGCCACCGCGCCCAGTACCACGACGATGAAGATCAGCGTGGTGATGTACAGCGCGACCAGCAACTGCCCCAGCGACAGTAAGGTGCCGATGCCGTATTTGCCGATGGTGAATGCCATGCCAGCCCCCGCACCCAGCGGCGCCAGACGCATGACCATCGCGACGATTTTGAACAGACCTTGCAGGAACAGATCGATGGTGTTGATCAGCGGTTTGCTGGTTTCGCCCATTTGCACCAAGGCGACGCCCATCAGCACCGACAACAGAATCACTTGCAGCATGACGCCATTGGAGAAGGCGCCGAGGAAGGTGTGCGGAATGATATTGAGGAAGAATTCGACGAGGCCGCCCTGCTCGCTCGCCGCCTGGCTGTATTTGTTGACAGCACTGCCATCGAGGGTGCCGGCGTTGATGTTCATGCCGGCGCCGGGCTTGACCACGTTGACTACGATCAGGCCGACCACCAGAGCGATGGTGGAAAGAATCTCGAAGTAGATCAGCGCTTTCACACCGATGCGGCCGACCTCCTTGATACTGCCCATCTTGGCGATACCGACCACCACCGTGCCGAAAATGATCGGCGCCAGGAGCATCTTGATCAGCTTGATGAAACCGTCGGCAAACGGCTGCAGCTTGGCGCCGATGTCCGGCACGAAGTATCCGATGGCAGCGCCGATGACGATGCCGATCAGCACTTGCACATAGAGCTGGCTGTACCAGCGCGATTTTGAAGTTTCCACGGAAGCACCTCATTTTATTGTTGTGGTGGGCATGTGGCTTTGGCGTCGAGGATGACGCCTGAAGCTGCGGCCTCGGAAATCGAGGCCGCAGATAAAACCGAATCAGCCCTCGCCCAGTTCACGCATGACGGCATACAGCGCAGATTTGGCTTCGAAGCCTACCCCCGGGATATCCGGCAGCCCGACGTAGCCGTTCTCCACGCGGATGCCATCGGCAAAACCGCCGAATGGCTGGAACACGTCCGGGTACGATTCGTTGCCGCCCAAGTGCAGACCGGCGGCGATGTTCAGCGACATCTGGTGACCACCATGCGGTACCACGCGACGCGAAGACCAACCCAGCTCTTCCATCACTTTCAGGGTGCGCATGTACTCAACGAGCCCGTAGGACAACGCGCAGTCGAATTGCAGGTAGTCACGGTCAGGGCGCATGCCGCCGTGGCGCAACAGGTTGCGGGCATCTTGGTGAGAGAACAGGTTTTCGCCGGTGGCCATCGGCAGTTCGTAGTGATTGGCCAACTCAGCCTGGAGCGCATAATCCAGCGGGTCGCCGACTTCTTCGTACCAGAACAGGTTGTACTTCTTGATCGCTTCGGCGTAGGCGATACCGGTCTGCAGATCGAAGCGGCCGTTGGCGTCGACCGCCAGGCGCTGGCCGTCGCCCACCACTTCGAGCACCGCTTCGATGCGGCGGATATCTTCGTCCAGCGGCACCGCGCCAATCTTCATCTTGACCACGTCATAGCCACGATCCAGATAGCTCTGCATTTCCGCCTTGAGCTTGCTCTGGTCCTTGCCCGGGTAGTAATAGCCACCCGCCGCATACACCCAGACTTTGTCATCGGCAACGCCGTTGCGATAACGGTCGGCAAGCAGGCGATACAGCGGCTTGCCTTCAATCTTCGCCACCGCATCCCACACCGCCATATCGATGGTGCCGACCGCTACTGAACGCTCGCCATGGCCGCCCGGTTTTTCGTTGGTCATCAGGGTTTTCCAGATGGCGAACGGATCGAGGTTATTGTTCTCGTGATCGATCAGGGTTTCCGGGTCGGCTTCAGTGATCCGCGCCAGAAAACGATCGCGCATCAACGCGCCCTGGCCGTAGCGACCGTTGGAGTTGAAGCCGTAACCGATGACCGGTTTGCCGTCGCGAATCACGTCGGTAATGACCGCAACGACCGAGCAGGTCATCTTCGAAAAATCGATGTAGGCATTGGCGATCGGGGAAGCAATGGAGACGGTTTTTTCACGGATATCGACGATACGCATGACGGGTTCCTCTTGTTGTGGTGACCCAACGTTATGCTTTGCGACGACACCCGCCCAATGCTATTAATGCCGCGCCCTATGCACAGGAGGCATTGCCCTTGGAACTGGTTTGGCTTGAGGATTTTTCAGCACTGGCCGAGTACGGCAGCTTTGTCCGGGCCGCCGAAGCGCGCCATGTGACGCAGCCGGCGTTCAGTCGCCGAGTGCGCTCGCTGGAGAACTGGATGGGTGTGGAATTGTTCGTGCGCACCCCGCAAGGTGCGACGTTGACCGAGGCCGGCCGGCAGATTCTGCCCAGCGCCCAAGAAGCGGCCAGACGCCTTTACCGCATGCGCTCCGAGGCCCAGGAAGTGGCTGGCATGGCGGCGAAAACCTTGCAGTTCGCCGCCACTCATTCGCTGTCATTCACCTTCTTCCCACGCTGGTTGCGCAGCGCCGAAAGTGGCGCGCCGATCGATGCGGTTCGCCTGCATTCCGACAGCATGGCCGTGTGCGAACAGATGCTGATTCATGGCCAGGTGCAGTTCCTGCTATGCCATCGCCACCCCGACGTTCCGCCGTTACTGGCGCCGGATCAGTTCATTGGCAAGAAGGTTGGCGAGGACGTACTTGTGCCGCTGGCGAGTGCTTCAGCACAGTTCGGCACGTCGCCTGAAACCCTGCCCTATCTGGCCTACACCCACGAATCGGGCCTGGGCCGAATCGTCGCCCACAGGTTGCATGGCAAGGCTGATTATCTGCACTTGAAACCATTGTTCAGCAGCCACTTGGCCGCAGTGCTGATGTCGATGGCGCTGGAAAGCAAAGGCGTGGCCTGGCTGCCAAAAAGCCTGACCGAACAGGAAATGGCTGACGGGCGTCTGGTCAGGGCACTGGATGAAAGTTGGGATATTCCACTGGAAATCCACCTGACTCGCCCGACGGCACCGATCAGCCCTTCGGCCGAGGAATTCTGGGCGAAGCTGGAAGAGTAACTCTATCGAGCAGCCCCTCACCCCAGCCCTCTCCCGAGGGAGAGGGAGCCGATCTGGGTGCTGTTCAAGAACTGAGTTCGACCCGGTATTTCAGGTCGGCGAATTTCTACTGAACACCTCGGTCAGTCCCCTCTCCCCCCGGGAGAGGGTTAGGGTGAGGGGCTTTTGGCCTTTGACTCGATTCATGCCACCGTGAGCCCCGTCCATAGCTCCGAAACCGCCCAAAGTCGCTCAGCCAACTCAGCATCCGCCGCCCATTTCGCAACACCCTTGCGGCCTGCTTCCGGTTCATTGACCGGCGCAACATTGCAGTCTTCGCAATACACGCCGCCCAAATCCGCAAGCAATGCACTGGTCGCGCACCACAACCCCGTCGCCGCGCCTTGCTCGACAGTTTTCAGTCCATTGTGCGCATCCAGCCGTGGCCGGCCCTGCTCATCCAGCGCGTCGAATGCGGCAAGCTCCGCTGTGCTGAGGTGCCGTGCCAGATCCGTCAGAATCTGCCCCGGATGCAATGAAAATGCGCGAACACCTTGGCTACGCCCACGCTGATCGAGTGCGATGGCAAACAAGGCGTTGGCGGTTTTCGACTGGCCATAGGCGACCCATTTGTCATACGGCCGTTGCAGGAAATCGATGTCATCAAAGTCGACTCCGGCAATCTGATGCCCGCGCGAGGACACCGACAGCACCCGCGCCTGGCCAGCCTTGACCAGCGCGGGCCAGAGGCCGCAGATCAGGCGGTAATGACCGAGATGGTTGGTCGCGAACTGGCTCTCATGGCCATCGGCATCGCGCAGCAACGGCGCGGCCATGATTCCGGCGCAGTTGATCAGCAAGGACACTGGCTGACCCGCGCTGACCACGCTGTGGCTGAACGCCGCCACCGACTCGGCCTGCATGAGGTCCATGGGCATCACGCGGACACCGTCCACTCCAGCCAATGCAGCCTCAGCTCGCGCGGTATCTCTGGCCGGCACGATAATTTGCGCCCCTGCCGCCGCGAGGCTTTTTACCGTCAGCAGACCGAGGCCGGAATAGCCGCCGGTGACCACAGCGAGCTGCCCGCGCAGATCGATGCCGGCCATGACTTCAGCCGCTGTGCTGGCGGCGTTGAACGGTGATTGCACAGGTTGTTGAAGCGTGGCCATGGGCGTAATCCTGAGTGAGCTATCGAAGGCCTTCATTCTTGGCTAAGCTCTCGGGACGAACCAGTCTGATAAATCCAGGTTTCTGTCGTGATCATCCAAAGTCCTGCTGGCGACCCACTCTCTACCGTATTGGCACTCTCGGAACTGCGCGCAGCCTGCTCGGTTCGCTTGCAAGCGGGCGGTGCCTGGGCGCTGCGTTTCCAACCCATCGAACTGAAATTCAACGTGGTGCGACGAGGCGAATGCTGGCTGCGCATGCAAGGCATGCCGGCGCGCCTGTTGCAGGCCGGCGACTGTTTTGTGGTGTCGCGCACGCCGTTCATTCTGGCCAGCGGCGCCGACGTCGAGGCGGTGAATGCAGCGGAGGTTTTCGCCCATGACGAAGCCTCGGCAACGTTCGGTGTCGGCGAGGAAGTCGAGTTGCTGGGCGGCAGCGTGTCGCTGTCGGGACCCGGCGCAACCGAACTGCTCAACGTGCTGCCGACCTCGCTGATCATTCGTGCCGAAACCGCAGGCGCCTCGTCGTTCGGCTGGCTGCTGGATGAACTGGGGCGCGAGTGGCCGTCGCATCAGCCTGGCTCGCAGGCGATGTGCAACGACCTGCTGCGGCTGATCTTCATCCATGCGCTGCGCCATCACATCAACAGCGCGGATGCCGAACAACTGGCGTGGCTGGGTGGACTGCGGGAACCGGCGATTGCCGGCGTGTTGCGCGCCATTCACGCTGCTCCGCAGATGCCTTGGCGACTGACGCAAATGGCCGAGATTGCCTGCATGTCGCGATCGGGTTTCGCGGTGTTATTCAAAACTTGCATGGGTGTAGCGCCGGTCGAGTACGCCACGCGCTGGCGGATGCGCGTGGCCGCGTTCCGCTTGCGCAATGGCCGGGACAATGTGGCCACTGTCGCCGCGTCACTGGGCTATCTGTCCGACGCGGCGTTTGGCGCTGCATTCCGCCGCGTGCACGGAATATCGCCGGGGCAATACCGGCGCGATTCACTCTTATAGTCCGGTGATCAAGGTTATGATCGCGACAACCGCCGCCAAGGACATCCGCCTATGCCTGCCATGAAAACCCGCCCCACCCCCGCGCCATTGCTCAAGCCAGGCGAAACCGTGGTGCTGTTCGACGGTGTGTGCAAACTGTGCAACGGCTGGGCGCGTTTTCTGATTCGGTATGACCGTCAGCGCCGCGTGCGGCTGGCGACCGTGCAATCGCCCGAGGGCCAGGCCTTGCTGGCGTGGGCCGGTTTGCCGCTGGACGAGTTCGACACCATGGCGGTGATCCGCGACCGCAATTATTGGGAACGCTCGGATGCGTTTCTCGAAGTGGTCGGGCAACTGCCAGGGCGCTGGCAGCCGCTGAAACTGCTGCGGATCTTCCCGCGTCGTCTGCGCGACTGGGCTTACGATCGCATCGCGCTGAATCGGTATCGGCTGTTCGGCAAGTACGACACTTGTCTGCTGCCGACTGCGGATCACGAAAGCCGTTTTCTAAAGGCCCACGGCTGACCCGATCAGTTGCAGCGGCGTCATCTTCGTCACCATCATCAGCACGATGACAAACATCCCGGCGAACCCGACGACGCCCATCCAGAACCACCAGCGGTACGTGCTCGCGTAGCGATCATCCAGAGGCAGGCTACCTTCGCCCGCGCTCAGCGCCATGCTCTGCAAACGCTTTTGCAACACCAGCACCGGCAGCCACAACGCGCCGACACAGAAGAAAATGATCAGCGAAGTCAGCAGCCATTCGGTGCTCATCGAAAGCCCCGAGAGCCGCATCAGCAGATAGCCGGTAATGACCTGCACAAACCCGGCCGGCGTGGTGATCCACGTATCAAAGCGCACCACCATTCGTGCGACATGGGCGATCACTTGCGGGTTGCCGCTGCGGCTGGCGGCGATCAGGTAGAGGTAGGAACCCATGCCGAAACCGAAGAGGAAAATCGCCGCGATTACATGCAGGTACTTCAGGCACAGATAGACCATCTCAACGCTGCCCATCGGAGAATTGAACCGACAGGCTCAAGTTGGCCGGATCGTTGATCGCCGCCAGATATTCATCGACGCTGATTTCGCCAACACACGGCCGCGCGCCAGGTTGCGGTGCATAACCCCGCGCCATTTTGGTTGCGAGGGCGACGGCGGCGCAGCTGGGGATTTCCGGGCCTTTGTCATTCAGTGCGGTGAGTTGCGCGGTCATGCTCAGCGGCTGGTCGTCAACTCCAATGCCTTGAACATCGATGTACATCGCGCTTTTGCCATCACCGAAGCGTTCGAACCACGTGCCCAGTCGATGCAGACGCGCCGCCCAGCGCACATGATCGCGCACCAGACCGAAGCGCAAGGCTTGCGCCAGCAAGGCGTTGGCGACACCGCCGAGCTTCAGGCCGGCGCCAGCCTTGAAGCGCAGCGTCTGTGCGCCATAGCGGCGAGCGAAAATATCCATGTCCGGCACATCGACATTGGCCAGCACCCGCTTGCCCAGTTGCGGCATGCTGCGCAGGGTCAGGTCGAGCCAGCCCAATACTTCGTGAACCTGGCCGTTTTT
>NZ_JBAWKM010000002.1:394062-475608 GCF_037095675.1 Pseudomonas sp. CCNWLW23
CGACTGTGGACAGCCCAGGCATCTTCGCCGAGGAAGAAATGCCATGCTCGATCGAGTCGATTCGCGCAAAACGTGAGCGCTGCTGATCGATGATCGCCGAAGACAAGGTCGGCACCGAACTGCAACCGCTGAGCACGGCCACACCAGCCTCCCTGGCGCGGGCGTCGAGCACATCAATGCCGTTGACGAAGGTGCGGCAGTCAGCCAGATCGCAGTAATTGACCCCGGCATCGATGCAGCTTTCAGCAACTGCGTAGGATTGCCCCTGAAACGGCCCGCCGGTGTGCACCACCAACTGAATATTCAACTCTCGCAACGCCGCTTGAAAACCTGCGCCCATCGCATCACCGCACCAGCCTTCGCAAGCTCGGCCCGACTGCGCTTGCAGCTCAGCGACCTGGCGTTGCAACTTGCGCGCATCGCGGCCCGACAGCAGCAGCTCAATCTCTGGCATCTGCGCCAGATGCCGACAAACGATACTGCCGAAATTGCCATAACCACCGACGACCATCACCCTGAATGCCATTGCCCTGTCCCTGTTCCAGCCTAAACGTGTGGCGCAGAGGATATAGGGCGCAGCGGCGACCAGACATTTATTTTGCAACCGGGTATCACCGCGTCCGCTCGTCCCAGGCAAAAAGAATGAACCCAACGCACCTCTCGCCGCCTAACGCACAGACCATCAGGAGTTAAGCCTATGCAAATCGAAACCGTGTGGATCGTATTGGCGGTCATTCTCGTGCTGATCGAGCTTTGGGCCATCAACCGGGTGCGCAAAAGCGAGGGGAAATCGAGCAATAAAGGCGTGTGGATCGTGCTGATCGTGTTCGTGCCGCTGTTCGGCCTGATCGCCTGGGCGTTGGCGGGGCCCAAGCATATCGGTCGCGGCTCGCCTTCCCAGGCCAGCCGCTAAGCAAGGACGCAGGCCCGTCTCAAGCATCACCCGCAGCCCGGCTTTTGCCGGGCTTGTTATATGCAATGCCCGCCACGCGGATTTCTTGCAGGCTGCACGAAAGCATTGTGCCTGCTTCGATGCCAGCCCTTGATTTAGACGGATTGCGCTCGATCAGCGAGTTGGCATGAGTCCTGCGATAGCCTCTTCCTGAATACACAGCAGCGCGAAAAAAAGAACGCTGTGTTCAATCCGTGAAAAGCAGAGGCCTCAAAAATGAATGCTATCGACCTTCTCAAAGCCGACCATGAAAAAGTCAAAGCCATCCTCAGCCAACTGAGTGAGTCCACCGACCGCGCGCTGAAAAAACGCGTCGAGTTGCTGGGCAAACTGGAAATGGAAATCACCATCCACACCCGCCTCGAAGAAGAGATTCTCTATCCTGCGTTCAAGGAAGCCGGCAGCAAGGAAGAAGACATCATGTATTACGAAGCCAAGGAAGAGCACCGCACCGTGGATTCGCTGGTACTGCCTGATCTGAAAGAAACCGATCCAGGCACCCCGGAATTTGCTGGTCGGGTCAAAGTGGTCAAGGAACTGCTGGAGCACCACATCGAAGAGGAAGAACAGGAAATGTTCCCGAAAGCGCAGAAGCTTCTGGGCAAGGCAAAACTCGAGGAATTGGGCGCACAGATGGAAGCCATGAAAGCCAGTCACAAAAAGGAAATGGCGGCCAACAAGATCGCCGCGTAAAGTGCTGAAGATACCGAGGCCCGGCAGCGATGCCGGGCTTTTTTGTGCGCCCAAATTGGCACTCGCTCTCACATTGGATATTTGGGCGTTCGGGAGTTTCTGAGCAAGCCACGAAACCTGTGGGAGCGAGCCTGCTGGCGAAGGCGTCAGGTCAACCAGATCATCCATGACTGACACTGCGCTTTCGCGAGCAGGCTCGCTCCCACGGGGTCAGTGTCGGTCTTGATGCAGGTTGTGCTCAAACCGCCCAAGGTGGCCCGGTCTCGAATTTCGCTTCGATCCACTCCTTGAACGCCACCACCGCCGCCGCTGGAAACCGCGACGACGATCTGACCAGATAAACGCCGCCCGCCGAATCCAGATGCCAGTCGGGCAGCACGCGAATCAGCCGCCCTGCCGCCAGATCGCGGCTCATCAGCCAGTCGCCGGCACCGAGTATGCCGGCGTCGGCGCGGGCGGCGGCGAGCAGGGATTCGCTGTCGCTGGCGGTCAGGTTGCCGTGTGGCGTAATGGTCTGCACTTCGTTGCCGCGATGCAGTCGCCACAGCGGGAACGACGCCAGCCCGCTGAAGCGCAGGCAATTGTGTTGCAGCAGATCCTGCGCGGTTTGCGGCATGCCGTGGGCCTCGATGTAGGCCGGCGATGCGCAGAGAATCCGACGATGGTCACTGAGCTTTTTTGCAATCAGGCGATTGTCCTCAAGCTCGCCGATGCGAATAGCCGCGTCGAAGCCCTGCTCGATGATGTCGACCAGGCCTTCGCTGTAATCGGCGACCAGCGAGACCTGCGGGTGAGCCTTGAGAAATTCCGGCAGCAGCGGCCCCAGCCATAACCGCCCCATCGCCGCCGGCAAGGCCAGGCGCAGGGTGCCGCGTACTTCGCTGGCAACCTGCACCGCTTGCTGCTGCGCTTCGTTCATCAACTCGACGGCCGCGCGCAGGCGCTGTTCGAGTTGCAGGCCAGCCTCGGTGATACGCACGTGTCGCGTCGAGCGCTCCACCAGCCGCACGCCGAGTCGCTTCTCCATCGCCGCAAGGCGCTTGGAAACGATGGTCGGATGGCGCTGCAACAAACGCCCCGCCGCGACAAACGAGCCTTGCGCGGCGACGGCCAGGAAAGCAGCGATTTCATCGCTGTGCGGGTTGCTCAGAACATCCAGATTCATGGTTTTAAAATGATCGCCCCTGATGATCGGCCCGATTCAAGATCGGCGTGCGCTTGTGCCGCGTCAGCCAATGAATAACGCGCGCGAATTTGCGGCGTGATGATACCGGCGGCAACAGCGGCCAGCACATCTTGCGCGCGCTCCTGATATTCAGCTGTCGTGGCGGTGTGCGCGGCCAGCGACGGACGGGTC
This sequence comes from Pseudomonas sp. CCNWLW23, assembly GCF_037095675.1. Classification (NCBI taxonomy): domain Bacteria; kingdom Pseudomonadati; phylum Pseudomonadota; class Gammaproteobacteria; order Pseudomonadales; family Pseudomonadaceae; genus Pseudomonas; species Pseudomonas sp. CCNWLW23. The sequence continues at coordinate 397,065 of NZ_JBAWKM010000002.1, forward strand.
AGGAACAGCGAGCCCTTGGCGTTCAGCGTGGCCATTTCCACCGCTGCCGGCGCGCCGGTCTGCGCGCCGAACGAGACCATCAATCCGCGTGGGCGCAAGCTGTCCAGCGAGGCCTGAAAAGACACCCGACCAATCGGGTCATACACCACATCGACCTTGCGCCCCTCGGTGATACGCACCACATCGGCGGCGAGAGTCTCGGCATCGAACACCAGTACTTCGTCACAACCGGACGCGCGAGCCTTGTCGACACTGGCCTGCTTCGACACCACACCGATCACCGTTGCGCCAAGGTGTTTGGCCCATGGCACCATGATTTCCCCCAGGCCTCCCGCGACGCCGTAAACGAGCATTGTCGTGCCCGGCCCGACCGGATAAGTCGCCTTCAGCAGATACTGCGCGGTGATGCCTTTGAACAACACCGCCGCCGCGTCTTCGAACGTCAACTCTTCGGGAATCTTCACCAGCCGCTCTGCCGGAAACAACCGCGCCGAGGCGTAACCGCCCAAGGGGCCAGTGGCGTAAGCGACCCGATCACCGACGCGCACATTGCTCACACCGGCACCGACCGCCGCCACCCGACCCGCGCCTTCCAGCCCCAGCCCCGACGGCAACGCCACCGGCACCGCACCTTTGCGCTGGCTCACATCCAGGTAATTAACGCCCACCGCCGCTTGCTCCAGCCAGACCTCGCCGGACCCGGGGGCTTGTTCGCTGACAGCGTGCAATTGCAGGACGTCCGGTGCGCCCGTTGCGGTGAAGCGGATTGCATTGGCCATGGTCATCTCCATTCATTCGTTAAGCGTTGAGCTCAGTCTGAAAGCGCAGCACTCAACGAACAACCCAGCCTGAATGCAGTTCATTGCTGCAAAGGCTGCAGCAATACCCACATAAAAAAGGAGCGGCACGTGCGGCCGCTCCTTTTTCAACAATCAATCGAACGCGCCGTTGAGCACCTCGTAGATCAGCCCGGTGGCCAGCGCAACGAGAATGAGGTCAGTGCCCGCCTGTCGCCATTCGTAGCCGTCATAACGAGGCAGATGTTCGAGCATTCGCCCGTCCAGCTTCTTGGCGATGCCCGGGGGCAACGGTTTACCCCGCGCCAGATTCTTTTGAATACCCGGCGGCAGCGGCGGCCCCGGATTCCAGTATTGGCCGCGATAGATGCCGACGCTGCTGAGAATATTGCCGCGATCGACGCTCGGCCCGCCGCCATTGCCAGAGTGTTGCTGGCCCTTGTTGCCATTGCCTTGGCCGCCCCCGCCCTGTTTGCCGTGATCCTGCATGTTTTGCGGTTTGCCCTTGCCGTTGCCCTGGCCGCCCTGACCACCCTGCCCCTTGCCATTGCCGGGGTCAGCCAGTGCGGTCGTGCTGCCGATTACCAGCGCGAGGCAAGACAACGCGGTAATCAATCTGCGAGCTTTTCTCATGTGCGATTCCTTCGGTTGGGGGATGCTCTAGAGTATGGGCGAATGTGCTCAGCTTAGTGGATTTCTTCTTGCTGACCACTCGGCCTTGCGTCAGGATTCCCACCCTCTCCACCCCCGATCGAAAAATCATGAATCGCCAAAAGAAGCTGCAGCAGTTGTTCAAGGAAAAAGCCAAGAAGGCCAACGCCAAACTGGCGCCGAAAAAGCCCAAATACATCTGCAAGGCCGACCGCCTGAAGCTGGAAGCCGAAGCGGCGCAGGCGGCGGCCGAAAACAGCGAAAGCTGATTCAGGCTGTCTGCCGCGACGTCAGCCAGGTCATCAGCGCCGCCAGCACCAGCAATGCCGCGCTGGCGAAAAACGTCAGCCGATAACCGCTGCCGTCGAACAGCAGACCACCGATGGTAGAACCCGAGGCAATCGACAACTGCACCACCGCCACCATCAGCCCACCGCCGGCTTCGGCATCGTCGGGCAGCGTGCGCGCCAGCCACGACCACCAGCCCACCGGCGCGGCAGTGGCGATCAATCCCCACAAGCCCAGCAACACGAATGTCGCGACCACTGAACTGCCCATCCCAATGAGCGCCACCGCGATGATCGCCATCAACAGCGGGATGGCGATCACCACGCGATACAGCCCCTTCTTCAACACCGAACCGATGACCACGGTGCCGATAAACCCCGCCACACCAATGACCAGCAGGATGATCGACAGCATCGAAACATCGACTCGGGTCACGGTCTCCAGAAACGGTCGCAGGTAGGTGAACAGAACAAACTGGCCCATGAAGAACAGACCTGCGCCGAGCATGCCCAACGCCACCCGGCGGCTTTTGAACAACGCAAAAACATTGGCTGCGCTGGCTTTGCGTGGCGCGGCCGGGAGCGCGGGCAAGCTGATCCATTGCCAGAGCAGCGCAATCAGCGCCACGGGTATCAGGCAGAAAAACGCCCCGCGCCAGCCAATCACGCTGCCCAGATAACTGCCCAACGGCGCCGCCACGACGGTCGCCAGGGCATTGCCGCCATTAAAAATCGCCAGTGCCTTGGGCACGCTGGCGGCGGGCACGAGACGCATGGCCAACGCCGCTGACATCGACCAGAAGCCGCCAATCACCACACCGATCAATGCGCGGCCAATCATGTACACCGTGTAATTGGGCGCCAGGCCGACCACCAGCCCGGACGCGCACATCAGCGCGGTCAACAGGAGCAACAGGCGCTTGCGATCCATCGAGCCGGCGAGTCTGCTGATCGTCAGGCTGGTCAGCACCGCGAACGCGCCGGAGATGGCAATGCCATAGCCGGCCAAGCCTTCACTGATAAGCAAGTCCGTAGCCATTGGCGTGAGCAGACTGACCGGCATGAACTCTGAGGCGATCAGGGCGAAGACGCACAAGGTCATCGCGAACACACCGCTCCAGTACGCCGGTTGTTCGCCGTCAGTGGACGCTTCCATGGGCTGGGCTGTCGGGGTGTCGATTACTTGAGCCGTCATGCGAAAACCTGTCTTGAAGAAGAAATCATCGAGGCACTTCTGCCCCGTTACTCAGGCTGCAAAGCTTGACGGATCAGGCTTAACTTGATTAGTAGCGGTAATCTTCATGTGCTTTTGAGAAAAATTCAGCAATGAGCAACGCCAAAGTCAACGACCTGCAGGCCTTTCTGGCGGTGGCCCAGGAGCAAAGCTTCACCAAGGCTGCCGCCCGCCTCGGCGTCACGCCGTCTGCGCTGAGTCATACGGTCCGCGCGCTGGAGCAGCGTCTGGGTATCCGCTTGCTCGCTCGTACGACGCGCAATGTCTCGCCGACCGAGGCTGGCGAACGCTTGATGCACTCAATTGCGCCGCTGTTCGAGCAGATCAGCGCCGAGCTCGAAGCCCTCGGCGAATTGCGCGACAAGCCCAGCGGCACGATCCGCGTTTCCTGCACGGACGATCAGATCGAATTGTGCATCCGGCCGATGCTTGCAAAGTTTTTGCAGGACTATCCGGATATCACCTTGGAGTTTTACGTCGATTACGGATTTACCAATGTGGTCAAGGAACGCTTCGATGCCGGCATTCGTCTCGGTGAATCGATCAGCAAAGACATGATCGCCGTGCGCATCGGCCCGGACTGGCGCCTGGCCGTGGTGGCCTCGCCAGGTTACTTCGCTCGCCACCCGGCACTCACCACGCCGCATCAGTTGACGGAGCACACTTGCATCAACATCCGTCACCAACCGGCCGGCGCGATTTACGCCTGGGAGTTTGCGCACAAGGGTCAGGATTTCAGCGTGAAGGTCGATGGGCAACTGGTGTTCAACAGCATCATGCATGTGCTCAACGCCGCCGTGGACGGCATCGGCGTGGCGTACGTGCCCGAGCAATTGGTCGCGCCGTATCTGGCCGACGGGCGATTGGTGGAAGTGCTGGAAGAATGGTGCCCGACGTTTCAGGGCTATCACTTGTATTACCCGAACAGACGCCAGAGCTCCGCAGCGTTTGCAGCGCTTGTCGAAGCGCTGAAATACAACCGCTGACAAACGCAACTCTTCAATCCAACTCAAATCCCTGTGGGAGCGGGCTTGCCCGCGAAGGCGCCAGATCAGATACATCCACATTGAATGACACACCGCTATCGCGAGCAAGCTCGCTCCCACAATAGTCCGGGGCACGGCCACAATCTTCAGCGCAACCCAAACCCCTGTGGGAGCGAGCCTGCTCGCGAAGGCGCCAGATCAGATATATCCATGTTGAATGACACACCGCTTTCGCGAGCAGGCTCGCTCCCACAGTGATCCGGGGCAGATCTACAATCTTTGTCGCACCTCAAACCCCACGTGGGAGCGGGCTTGCCCGCGAAGGCGCCGGCACATTCAAAATCATCATCGCCTGTCACACCGCTTTCGCGAGCAGGCTCGCTCCCACAATGGTCCGGGGCAGATCAGCAATCTTTGTCACACCCCAAATTCCCGTGGGAGCGAGCCTGCTCGCGAAGGCGCCAGATCAGATACATCCACATTGAATGACACACCGCTTTCGCGAGCAGGCTCGCTCCCACAATGGTCCGGGGCAAGGCCACAATCTTCAGCGCAACCAAAATCCCTGTGGGAGCGAGCCTGCTCGCGAAGGCGCCGGCACAGTCAACATCATCATCGCCTGACACTGCGCTTTCGCGAGCAAGCTCGCTCCCACAGGGAATGCAGGTGAATCAGAAGGCTTCAACCCATCTGAATTTTCCCGCCAATCTGCCCCCTAAATTCTGAGCGGTCGATACACGTCCGCCGATGCAAGGAGGGTCAACATGCATGTCGGATAATCAAACGCCTTCGCCGCGCAACACAGAGGAAACCACCCAAACACTATTGAGCCGCTTGCTCATGGCGCGCGGGCCTGGCGGTCAGGAAGACGAAGTTCGGGCGATCTGCCTGGAAGAACTGCGGCGCCATTGCGACGAGGTCTGGACCGATCGGGCCGGCAATGTCATCGGCCTGCTCAAGGGCCGCGAACCCGATCCGGACGGCAAGCACGCTGTGCGCATCATGGGCCACATGGACGAGATCGCCATGCTGGTCAAACGCGTCGAGCCGGACGGTACGTTGCGGGTGGTTGCCCTCGGCGGTGGGAATCCGGTGAATTTCGGTGTCTGTCCGGTGGATATTCTCGGCGATGCGCAAACCCTGCCCGGCGTGCTCTCATTCGGCTCGATGCACGCCACCACAGGCTCGCCGCAGGGCCAGGATGTGATGAGCGGCGCGGTGGAGTGGAAAGACGTGCACATCATCACGCGCCACGACCCGCAAACCTTGCAAGACATGGGCGTGCGCCCCGGCACCCGTGTCGTGCTCAGCCAGCACTGGCGTACGCCGTTCAGAGTGGGCGATGCCACCGCTGCGCACTTTCTCGATGACCGCGCGCCTGTCGTCGCCATGCTCCAGGCCGCCGAGCAACTCAAGCGCAGCCCGACCGAATTGGCGCACGACACCTACTTTGTCTTCACCACCCTTGAGGAAGAAAGCAACGCCGGCGCAATGTACGCCGCTGCGCACCTGCCCGGTGACACCACAATCGCGGTGGAAGTCGGCCCGGTGATGAGCGAGTACGCAACGCGATTGAGCGTCGACCCGATCATCGATACCGGCGACCAGAAAGGCTATTACTCGCGCGGCGTGGTCATGGCCTTGGCCGACGCAGCCAAGCGTTGCGGCTTCGATCCACAGTTCGCCCTGCTGGTGGATTTCGCCTCCGACGCCAGCGCGGTGATGAGCTCAGGCATCAGCGCCCAGGCCGGCTGCATCGCAATCCCGACCGAGAATACCCACGGGTTCGAACTGGTCGTGGATGGCGCGATTGAAGCGTGTGCACAGACGTTGGTCGAATATTTGAAAGGCCTGCAGAATGAGGTATCGACCTGACCCGCAGTCCAATAAAAAGGGAGGCCCATTGCAGGCCTCCCTTGTTTTTCACCATCAAGAAGTACCCAACCCCTGTGACAAATCGGAAGACGAAGGCCGCGCCGTTTCCGGCCTGGTCTCCACTTCGGTTTGTTCAGTGGTTCGAGTCACCGTGTCACGCACGGCTTCGTATCCCTCCTGAGCTTTCTGCTTGGCCTTGTCGACCATGCCAGCGCTGGTACGGCCCATGTAGCGCTGTTCAGTGGAGGTAGTCGGCAACGCCGCGCCGAGCAATGCACCGAGCGCAACCCCGGCGGCAGCCACCATCAGCGGTTGCTCCTTGAGCAGGTGGCTGAATTGCTGGCCGAGCACCTGCGAATTACGCGACAGTCGATCACTGGCGTCATGCATCGCATGGCTGAGGTTTTCCTTCGCCGCACCGACGTTTTCCCCGAGGTGGCTGGCCTTGCCTTTCAGCGACTGGTAGCCGTCCTTCAGCGTGTCAGTAGTCGAGTGCAAATGCGCGCGGGCGCTGTCGATGCCGTCGGCCAAACCGTCGGCCCACTCGCCGGCCTTGTCCTGATCCGGCCCGCTGCGATAGGTCGGTTGCGGCACTGGCGGGCGATTCTGGCTGATCATCAGCCAGAGCAGCCCCACGGAAGTCAGCACCGCAGGTACCGGGTTATTGCGCACGCTGGTGCCGAGGTTGGTGAAGAACGTCGAGCCGTTGCTCTGCATCATTCCCCAGGCCTGATCGATCATCTGTCCGGGGGTGAATTTGCTCTCGAGTTGATCGACGATGTTGCCGATGCTCGCGCGTTGCGCATCGATTTCGCGCTCGATCTGCTCCGGGCTTTTTTCCGCTTCGATATCCAGTTCGCTTTTCATGAGACTTTCCTCCGCAGCGCTTCCTGATCCTTGTTCAAGGCGTCGAGGGTGCGATCAGGTTTGAAGTGAGATGGCTCGAATTGCTTCTTCCCGGATTGCAGCATGGCGAAGCCGATGATCATCACCACCACGCCGACGATCAGCGCGGCCAGCCATGGCGCCATGAACATACTCAGGCCGTACACCGCCGACATCAGCAGAATAATAAAGCCGGCGAGGAACACGATCGCACCACCGGCAACCGCACCGATGCCCGCCTTCAGCGTGCTGAGGCTGTTCTGCAGTTCGGCTTTTGCCAATGCCAGTTCCTTGGTGAACAACGCTGGCACCTCTCGGGACAGTTGTCGCAACAGACCGACCACCGAAGCGTCATCCGTTTGGCCGAGGGGCCTTGCCCCGCTCAGATCAGATTCATCTCTGTTCATCACAGTTCTCCTTTGGCGTCGGGTGCGTGCGGTACGGAAGCCGCGGCAAAATCAGCGGGGTGATCGCTGTCACTGGGCGAGGTCGGGGTGATGCCGGTGGCCAGTCCCGGATTGGCGTGGGCCGATGACGGCACTGACGATTCATAGGGTCGCTGCGCACCGTAATCGGCTGGCGGTGGCGTCGATGTCGTGCCCGCCGCCGGATCATGTTCGGCGCTGACCGTCGCTGCTGCGGCCGTGCCGGCTTTGAGAAACCGCGACAGGCCGAAACCGATAGCAATGCTGCCGGCGATGAACAGGCCCGGATTGCTGCGCGCCAGATCCGCCGCATCGTGCAGCAATTGCTCGGCACTCTTGCCGCGCAGGTTGCCCGCCAGCCCGGTCATGGAATCCGCCATGTCCGTCAGGTAGTCGGACATGCCCAGCGTGTCCTTGTCCTGCAACTCCGAGACGAAGCTCTTTGCCCCTTGGGCCAGTGCTTCTATCTGTTCGGCTGCGGTGTCGCGGTACTGTCCGAATTGCGCGTCGGCCTGTTGCCGCGCGCCGCCAATTGCTTCGTTGACGTCGTCCTTCAAATGTTCAAAAGCCTGTCCAGGCTTGCTGTTCGGATCAGCTGATTCAAAGCCTGCCCTGCTGTCTTGAGTATTCATGTGGCCCCTCGCGTTCTGACTTGAAAACGGAAAAACGGGACTACACGGCAACATTGCCTCGAGCCCCCACATAGAAGATGACGGAGCAGCTTGCGCGAGAGTTCAAAGAGGTTGATGAGCGTGCCGTGTCAGGTCTGGATCAGCGACGAAAGGTTGCGCTTGGCACGATTGCGTTGAGCTTCTGCGCCTGGCTGCGGTCAAGACAAGGCACACGGATTCGTCCTGATGACTACAGTGAACCCCGCAACGCCGCCGATAGATGGCAGAATCCCCACACCCTGATCACTTCGGAGACCGCAATGCTTCGCCTGTTTGAAGAAAGGCTTGACCCCTTCCCGCCCGACGAGGCGCCGCCACCGCCAGTCGGCCTGATGCGCTTCTTGTGGGCCTGCACCCGGGGCGCGCGCGGCTACATTCTGGCCTTCGCCCTGCTCAGCGCCAGCGTGTCGATCTACGAGGCGTGGCTGTTTTCCTTCCTCGGGCAAGTGGTGGATCTGCTCTCGACCTGGCAATCCGGCGGGGCTGCCGGTGATGAGGAAAGCCGCGTGTTGTGGGGCATCGGCATCGTGCTGGTTGTCAGCATCGGCCTGGTGGCGCTGCGCACGATGGTCCAGCACCAGATCCTTGCGATCAATCTGCCGCTGCGCCTGCGCTGGGACTTTCACCGGTTGATGCTGCGGCAAAGTCTGTCGTTCTTCTCCGACGAGTTCTCCGGCCGGGTGACGACCAAGGTCATGCAGACTGCGTTGTCGGTGCGCGAGGTGCTGTTCACCCTGATCGAAATCCTCCCCGGCATTGGCGTGTACTTCATCGCGATCATTGCGCTGGCCGGTGGCTTTGCGCTGAAGCTGATGCTGCCGTTTCTGGCGTGGATCGTTCTGTTCGGGCTGGCGATGGTGTATTTCGTGCCGCGTCTGGGCAAAGTCGGCCAGGAACAGGCCGATGCGCGCTCGTCGATGACCGGGCGGATTGCCGACGCCTACACCAACATCACCACGGTTAAACTGTTCTCGCACTCCAAGCGTGAAGCGCACTTTGCCCGCGCGGCGATGGAAGATTTCAAGCTCACCGGCTTCCGCCAGATGCGTTTGGTGAGCCAGTTCGAAATCGTCAATCAGGCGCTGGTGGTGGCGTTGATTCTCGGTGCCGGTGGTTACGCGTTGTGGCTGTGGCATCAGGGCGAAGTCGGCACCGGCGCCGTCGCGGCGATCACCGCCATGGCGTTGCGCATCAATGGCATGTCGCACTGGATCATGTGGCAGATGACTTCGCTGTTCGAGAACATCGGCACCGTCCAGGACGGCATGGCCACCTTGACCAGCGGCCCGAAAGTCCAGGACGCGCCGGATGCCAAAGTGCTTGAGCCTGCCGGCGGCGAAGTGGTTTTCGACAATGTCAGCTTCAACTACAACGGCGAACGCCAGGTGCTCGACGGCTTGACCCTGCATATTCGCCCCGGCGAAAAAATCGGCCTGGTCGGCCGCTCCGGTGCGGGCAAGTCGACGCTGATCAACCTGCTGCTGCGCTTCTACGACGTTGATCGCGGCGAGATCCGCATCGATGGGCAGAACATCGCCGAGGTCACCCAGGACAGCCTGCGCAGCGTGATCGGCATGGTCACCCAGGACACCTCGCTGTTGCACCGCTCAATCCGCGACAACATCGCCTACGGTCGCCCGGACGCCACCGACGAAGACATCCACCGCGCGGCGGTGAACGCCCAGGCCGATGGTTTCATTAGCCAGTTGAGCGACAAGCAGGGCCACAGCGGTTACGACACGCTGGTCGGCGAACGCGGCATCAAGCTTTCGGGCGGGCAGCGCCAACGCATCGCCATCGCCCGGGTGATGCTGAAAAACGCGCCGATCCTGCTTCTCGACGAAGCCACCAGCGCGCTGGATTCCGAGGTTGAAGTCGCTATTCAGGAAAGCCTCGATGAAATGATGCAGGGCAAAACCGTGATCGCCATCGCCCACCGCTTGTCGACCATTGCGGCCATGGACCGGCTGATCGTCATGGACGAAGGCCGCATCATCGAACAAGGCACCCACGCGCAATTGCTCGAGAAGAACGGCACCTATGCGCGGCTGTGGCAGCACCAGAGCGGCGGGTTCCTCGGTGAGGACCGGGGTTTGGTTGAGGTGATGGAGGAGTGATCAGGCTGGAGGGCCGGGGCCGGCCCTCCATCGATTGGCCTAGATGGTGACGGGGCTTTCGGCATCCACCGGAAGCTTTACGCGAAACACCGTTCCGCCGTCCAGATCAGAGCTGACCTCGATCGAGCCGGCATGCGAGGCGACGATTTCCGAGGCGATAAACAGGCCCAGACCCAGCCCGGCAACGGGCCCGTGATCAACTACGGAGCGCTGCGAGAAGCGCCCCATAGGATTGAAGATGAACGGCAACACGTCTTCTGGAATCGGCTCGCCGCCGTTGTGCACCGTGAACACCGCGCAATCCTCCCGAGCTTCCAGTGCAACCGTAACCGGAAACTGATTATCGCCGTGGGTCACCGCATTGCTGATGATGTTGGAAAAGACCTGTTCCATCCTGGCGCCATCGAACGCTCCCATCACCGCTTCCGTCGCATCGAACCGCACGTTGGCCTGCGGATGAAAGGCGCGGATTTCCTCGATCACCCGCTCGCACACAGGGCTGAGATCGATCAGGGCTTTTTTCACCGGAATCCCCGGCCCCATCTGGCAGCGCGTCAGATCCAGCAGGTCGCCCACGATCTGGCTGGCGCGCTGCACGCTGGCGTAGATCTGCCTGGCCACTTTGCTGGTGCGCGGGTCGATGGCTTCGGTACGACGCAACATATCCGCACCGAGCAGAATCGCCCCCAGCGGCGTGCGCAAGTCATGGCCGAGAATCCCCAGAAACACATTGCGCGACGCCTCAACGGCGCGCGAGTAGCTGGCAATCGACTCGGCCAGCGCCTGATCGATCGCTTCGTGGAAGCGCGTCATGTCGTCGACATTCACTGATTTGCCATCCTTGACCTGACGCAGCCATTGGGTCAGCACACTGGTGCGCAGCGCGCGGTATTCCGACACCATCTGATCGATGGTAAAACCGGCCATCAGCCGCGTCACCGCGTGGGTTTCCGCAGCTGTTTCTTCATCGTCGCGCGGCGCTTGGCCCTGGGCTTTGGCGATTTGTTCGCTCATGGTCTGCTTGGTCCGCAGATCGATCACGATGGCGCGCAACATCTGCTCGGCGTGATCGCGCAGCGCGACGTTATCGAGCTCCACCCCCGGCGTCTCGATGGTGCGGGCGAAATCTTCCCAGGCCTGCAGGATCGGCTCTAGGTTTTCGAGAATGAAATCTGGCAGGCGCATGGCTGTAATCCATAGAGGAAATCCATCTGCGCCGACAGGCGCGCCGGCGCAGACAGTAAAAGAACGAACTCAGGAGTACAGAAGGTACGGCTGACCTCGTGCAGCCTACCATCATTGCAGTGGTTCAACGCGGGGGGAAAATCGGCAGCAGCCGCTTGTGACGAAAGCTATCAGAACACTCAACTCCCTGTGCTTGAGCTGCTGCCCGCAACGCTCAAGTCGCCCCCCGGAAAAGCACCACCCTCAATGTGATAGACCCTCGGTTCTGCCGAAAAATAATCCTCCAGCCCCAGCATGAACCGCTGGTGGTCTTCGCTTTCTTCAAACCCCGGCGAGTGATCCTCAAGCGATTGCCAGCGCACGATCAAATTGAATTGCTCGGGGGTTTCAATACCTTGCGCCAGCAAGTGGCCGCCATATCCCTTGGCGCGGGTGAGCAACGGTTCGACTTCGGCAAATGCGCGTCGGAAGGCTTCAGTCTGATGCGGGTGAACGGGCAGCACAGCGATCTCGTAAACCATGATGTTTCTCCAAAATCAGTGAGCGGATTCAGACGATGAGTGAAGACTCGACGGCGATGGCGATTTTTCCCAGCAGACCGTTGTTGGCGCTCTCCAGTCGGGCATGGGCGAGCGGGATGTCGGCAAGGGAATAGACCGCGCCAACGTGGGGCCGCAACTGGCCGCGCTCGACCAACGCGCTCAATTCATCGAGCTTGCCGCGATTCTGCCGGGTGAAAACGAAGTGGTAGCTGGCGTTCTTGCCCCAGGCCTGAACGAGGTTTTGTGGCTGCGCGATATCGACGATCGAGACGACGCGGCCAAGCTGGGCGAGCGCGTCGGCACTGCGGGACAGGGTATCGCCGCCGATCGTGTCGAACACCACATCAACGCCATGCCCGGCGGTTTCGCGCATGATTGCTTCGACGTAATCCTCTTGGGTGTAATCGATCACCACGTCGGCGCCCAGGCTGCGGACGAAGTCGGCGTTGGCCTCGCGCACGGTGGTGAACACTCTGGCGCCCATGGCTTTGGCCACCTGAATCGCCACATGGCCGACCCCGCCCGCGCCGCCGTGGATCAGAATGCTTTCGCCAACGCGGAGCACGGCGCGCACGGTCAGCGCTTCCCAAACCGTACCGCCGACCAGACTCAGACTAGCCGCCTCAAGGTGGCTCAGCGATGCAGGCTTTCTGGCGATGATGCTTTCAGCAGCCACGTGGTACTCGGCATAGCTGCCCTGCCCGTCGAATATCTGCGGGGTGTACCAGACTTCGTCGCCCGGCGCGAAAGCGCTGACGCCCGGCCCGATGGCTTCAACCACGCCCGACACGTCGTGACCGGTAATGGCCGGCAGCGGCACCAGATCGGGATAGTCACCGCGCCGAACCTGATAATCCAGCGGATTGATGGAAGTAGCGTGCACTCGGACCAGCACTTGGCCCGCTTGCGGAACCGGTTTTGGAACGTCGCTGAGTTCGAACGAATCAGGACCGCCGAAGGATTTCAAAATCATCGCTTTCATGGCAAAACCTCGTATCGATAAAGAGGGATATCGAGAATTCTCGATATCCTAGAGTAAAAAAATTTACAGCTCTTTCCCTATGATCTCTGCAAGCGCGCTGATAGCAGCCTCATTGCGTTTGTAGTAGGTCCATTGACCGATGCGTCGCACTTCCACCAGCCCCACCCGCTGCAACGTGGCCAGATAACTCGACACCGTCGACTGCGACAGGCCGATACCTTCCTGGATGCTGCTGACGCAGACACCCTCGACGAGAACGTCACCCTCATCCTGCGGGGGGAAATTCTTGACGGGATCCTTCAGGCCTTCAAGGATCTTGAGGCGCGTCGGGTTCGAGAGGGCTTTGAAGATTTCGATCAGTTCCATGCGCCGAGGATATCGAGATTTTTCGATATGTCAATGTGGTTTTTTCGACTCGTTTCTTTCAGGAAACAATCGGGTCCTGAAGAATGCGCGCGTCGGTGCAAGGCCGACCGTCCAGATAGAGCTGTTGGAACTGTGCGCACTCCATGGCTTTCGCAAACAGCCATCCCTGTGCATAGCGCACCTGGTTGGCGCCCAGGAAGTTTAGCTGTGCCGGGGTCTCGACGCCCTCAGCGACAAGTGTCAGGCGCAACGCGTGGCCCATCTGAATGACGTGAGTGACCAGTAAGGTCTGCTCCTCTGCTTCGCTGATCTGCTCAACAAAGGATCGGTCGATCTTGAGCACGTCCAGCGGTAATTGCTGCAGGTATTGCAGACTCGAATAGCCGGTGCCGAAGTCATCCAGCGCGACAACAAACCCGGCGCTTCGCGCGCGCTCCAGTGTTATTTTCGCTGACGCCAGATCGACGAGGCTGCGCTCTGTCACCTCAAGCCATATCTGCGCGGGCTGCACGTCGAGGCGACGGCTTTCATTCAATAAAGTCGGTATCAGTCGTCCGGAGCTCACATCGGCAGCGGCCAGGTTCAAGGCCACGTGCAACGAACGGTCACTGGCGAGCATGCCGCCAAGGTCTGCGAATACGCGGTGAACCACTTGGTCAGTGATCGCTTCGATCAAGCCACTGGATTCGGCCAGCGGGATGAACACGTCTGGGTAGACCAGCGTGCCGTTGGGTTTGCGCCAGCGGATCAAGGCTTCGGCGCCGATGCAGCGCCGGGTCTCAATTTCGATGATCGGCTGATAATGAACCACGAACTCCTGTCGCTGCACCGCGCGCTCCAGTGCCGCCAGCGGGGACAGCTTGCGACGCCACCAGCGCAGGCTCGCAATGACCAGGCCTACGCTGATGACAAGACCGATCGGCAGCAGATAAAGCACGTGTTGCCCGAGGCTGCGCAGCAGTTCCTGTCGCGGGATTGCGGCAATTACGGTGAAGTTGCCCTGGGCCACCAGTGTGTAGAGAAAGCCGTCCTTGAGGCCATGCGTAGGCCCCTCATGCACCAAGGCAAGGAAACTCGCCATGTTCGGGTGCGCCGGGCCGAGCAAGCGGCCCTGACGTGTGCCGACGGCCAGCCTGACGCCTTCATCCAGTACGACTTCGCGAAATTGTTCCGGGTCGACCAGCACGTTGAACGCAGCAAACTGCAAAGCCAGCATCGGTTTGATCAGCTCGTTGTCATCCTGCGCATCGATGGACACCTTCACCCCGTCGTCGGTGACGAAATCCTCCGCCCATTGCTTCGACCGCGGCGGCGTGGCGCCCCATGACGTGCAGGCAAATACATCTTCTTCGTAGCCGACCGTCTCGACCGAAAACGTATTGATGGCAATCATGCGCATCTGCTCGATGCCCTGTGGCGAGCAGGGTTCGAGGTCAGTGACAGCAATGCTTTTCAGCGCCTGGGAGGCCTGCGCAAATGTCTGACTGGCGCGATCGTTGGCAATCGCGGCGAGCGTTTGCAGGCGGTCATGAGCCGCGTAGATCGACAGCATCCAGCCAGCCGCGAGGGTCATGCCCAACGGGACGATCACCGCAAGGGCCGTCAGCAATATTCCCCGCCGCATGATCTTGGAACGCTTCATTTCACCGCCCGAATGATTTGGCCCGTGACGCGTCTTCGCGACTGCTGGACGCGCCGTTTGCGCGGCACCTACCGCTGCTTTTAGCGTGGAATCGAGGCAGAATCAACAACTCTGCCGATTAGTTGAAAGCCCCGTGACATGCATCAATTTGTAGCCTCATTCGGAATCGCTCGAGGCCATCGACAGGTACGACTCCACTCGATTGCGTCCACCCTGTTTGGCGCGGTAGAGGCATTCATCGGCTTTCTTGAGGACGATTTCTGCAGTAGTCGGCAAGTGTTCACACGTTGCCACGCCGATCGAAGCGGTAATGCGCCCCACCGTCGGAATATCACTGGTCGCAACGGCCTGACGAATCCGCTCAGCGATGGCACTGGCTGACTCGACATCGGTTTGCGGCAAAATCAGCAAGAACTCCTCTCCCCCGGCTCGGCACGCCAGGTCGCCGACGCGGGAATAGGTTTGCAGTGTATGCGCGACCTGTTTGATCGCCAGATCGCCCTTGTCGTGGCCAAAGGTGTCGTTAACCTTTTTGAAATTGTCGATGTCCAGCGATAACACCGAATATGTCTGCCCGCTGCGCTCAAGGCGGCGCAACTCCTGATCCATGGCTCTGCGATTGGCCAGTCCGGTCATGGGGTCAGTCAGCACCTGCTGGTTAAGGTGGCCCAGCTTCGCTTGCAACAACTGCACGCCGGCAAGCATCGCCTGGCGGATGGAAAATGCCTCGTGATACCAAGCCTTGACGTGGCGAAGTTGCTCGCTGGCCTGCGGCGCTGACAACTGCCGGGCAATACGCGACAGCTGGTTGAGCGGGCGACAGATCAGCAAGGTGCCGAACCAGATCAGTACGAAGCCGATCAGGGCGGCAGGCAGCATTCCCAGCAGCACATCGCGCATCAAGGTGTTCAGCGGCGCCAGGCTGACCTCGCGCGGCTGCTGCGCGACCACCGCCCAGCCAGCGCCCGGCACCTGAGCGTACCCGGCGAGCATGGGTACGCCTTTGTAATTACGCACGCTCATCGAGCCGCTCTCGCCACGCAACGCCGCATCGACGGTTTTGCTCCAGCCCAGGGTGTCGCCAATGCGCGCCGCCTCAGGGTGAAAAAGCAGTTGGCGATCCTGATCCGCTACAAAAGCAAAGGTGCCTTCGTGGTGAAAATGGCGGCTGATCAGGGTGTGCAGCGCGTTGTCTTCGCGCAGATAAACCGAGCCGCCGATGATGCCCACGTAACGCTCAGCAGAGTCGTAAACGGGTTCGGAGATGAATACGACGAGATTGCCGGCGGCAGACGTATACGCGGAGCTGATGAAGGGCCGCTTCGCATCGATGGCTTTGAGAATGGCATCCGAACGCAGCGTTGAACCGTTGATTTGCAGAGTATCCGGATACGCCTCCAGCACCTTGGCAGTGCTATCGATTATGGCAATCGAGTTGAAATCGGCATCCTGTTTTTGCAGGCGCAGCGCTTCGGCGCGCATGACGCTGGGGTCACCCCAGGCCTTGCCCAATTCACTGGCGCTGTACCGCAGATGGTTCTGTGCTGAATGAATGAATTCAGCGAGACTCGAAGCGACCTTAGCTGCATAAGCACTGTTCGATTGCAGCGCATGATCAACCAAGGCATCGCGCTGCACGCGGTAGGCCGTGACAAGGCTGTTGCCCAACGTCGCCAGAACCGACAGCAGTACCAGGGAGAGAATCAGCCAACGCAAATTCAGCGCAGTTACGGGCTGCGTGGCACCCAGCGCCTCGTCGCTGGCCGATTCATTTGGGGGGTCCGTTCTGTCGATCATCGTCTGCCCTGACAGGTCTCTTTGGGAGTTCGCAGCGAAAGCGCCTCAGCGAGTATATGCGCTTGTGCGTGACACGCCTGAGCGGGCTTGTGTTACTGCAGCGAATCGCCTGCTACGTTTCAGTGTGTCGCGAAGACATTGTGATACCTAGAATGGTGTGTGAAGCCCGGTTGCCCGGGCTCAGCGGTTAGCCATGTTTGACCAGGTTCAAGGCTGGCAGCGGTCCGCCCGGGAACTGCGCAAGCATTCCTTGCTGCACACCGCCCAGATCGATGCCGTAAAAACCCAGTTGAGTAATCAGCTCTGCAACCTTGGTTTTGCTCGTGGCATCTTCACCGGAATAAAACAGCACCCGCTTGCCGCCCTCGGCGGAGGGATCGCTCAGCAGAGCCGCGAGCAAATGGTTGAAGGCCTTGACCACGTGCGCACCGGGCAGCATCTGCGCCACCACTTGCGAAGACGGCTGGCCGCCCAGATCGAACGGCTTGAACAGTGGTGCCTCGATCGGGTTGTTGGCGTCGATCACGATACGTCCATCCCAAGGCCCGAGATCGCGTACCGCGTCGGGGATCTTCGACCAGTTCACCGCCAGAAAAACAATGTCCGCCTGACTGGCTTGCTGAGCCGTCACCGCTTGTGCGAGTGGACCCAATTCGTCGACCAAACCGGCAAGGCTCTGCGGCCCACGGCTGTTGGCCAGACTGACCGGCAGGCCTGCGTTGACGAGCAACCGAGCGATGGCGGTGCCGATGGAGCCTGTACCAATGATGCTGATAGTCATGATGCTCTCCTTACGCTGTGAAGCCGCCGTCGACGATTAATTCTGCACCGGTGACAAACCCGGCGTCCGCACTGGCCAGGTACGCCACCGCACTGGCGACATCCTTGCCCTCGCCGTACCGCCCCATGGCGATGTTCGGGCGTAGGAAGTCCGCAATAGGTCCGTCGGCCGGGTTCATGTCGCTGTCGGTCGGGCCGGGATGGACGGTGTTCACAGTGATGCCGCGCGGCCCCAGATCCCGCACCAGTCCACGACTG
Source organism: Pseudomonas sp. CCNWLW23 (assembly GCF_037095675.1). Taxonomy (NCBI): domain Bacteria; kingdom Pseudomonadati; phylum Pseudomonadota; class Gammaproteobacteria; order Pseudomonadales; family Pseudomonadaceae; genus Pseudomonas; species Pseudomonas sp. CCNWLW23. The sequence continues at coordinate 414,545 of NZ_JBAWKM010000002.1, forward strand.
AAACCGGTCAGCGCACCTTTGCTCAGGGTGTAGACGTAGGCCGTAGCGAACGCAGCGTATTGCACCATCGAGCTGCCGATGTGAATGATGCGACCGCCCTGCCCCATGTGTTTGAGCGCTTGCTGAGTGGCGACGAAGACGCCGGTCACGTTCACCGCAAGGATGCGTTGAAAGTCCTCAAAGGCGATGTCCTCCGGGGCACCGAGCAGGCTGATACCAGCGTTGTTCACCAGAATGTCGATCTTGCCAAAACGCTGTGCAACCTCGGCAATCGCTGCACGTACAGCCTCGGGATTGCCCGCATCGGCCGCCAGCGCCACAGCCTGGCCGCCCGCCGCGACGATTTCCTGCACGACCGCTGCGGCGCGATCTGGCGATGCGTTGTAGGTGATAGCGACGGTGGCGCCATCTGCCGCGAGGCGCTTGGCGATTGCTGCGCCGATGCTGCGTGAGCCACCGGTCACGATGGCGATTTTGCCGGTCAGTGGAAGCGTGGAAGTGTTCATGGTCGAGCCTCTGGTTGGTTGGAGTTGATGAAGCTATGAGACGCCTTTTGATCTTCCACCAGTAGTGGAAGCCCACTAGAATCACTTTCAATCATTCGTTGAAGGTGCGCAGATGGAAACCTTAGGCAATTTGCTCTCATTCGTGCGCAGCGCCGAGGCAGGAAGCTTCTCTGCGGCGGCGCGGCGCCTGGGCCTGACACCCGCGGCGGTCAGTCGCAATGTCGCGCAACTGGAGGCCAACCTCCGCGTACGCTTGTTTCAGCGCAGCACGCGCAAACTCACGCTGACCGAAGCGGGAGAACGCTTTCTGGCCAACGTCGGTTCGGGACTGGAGAGTGTTCAAGCGGCGATTGCCGACGTGGCCGGCAATGCCGGAGAGCCTTCAGGGCTTTTGCGTCTGAGCGCAGCACCCGGTTTCGCCAGGGATTTTCTGTTGCCGCTGATGCCCGAGTTTCTCAAGCAATACCCCGCCGTGACCCCTGAATGGCACGTCGACAATCGCCAGGTCGATCTCATCGCGGACGGGTTTGATGCGGCTATCGGCGGCGGCATCGAACTCGCGCAAGGTGTGGTGGCCAGGGCCATCGCCCCGGCGCATCTGATTCTGGTGGCATCGAAGGAATACCTCTCGGCACACAAGCGCATCCGGCACATCGAAGAGCTGGCGACGCTGGATCATCTGGCCATGCGCTCGGTGCAGACCGGCAAGGTGCGCAGCTGGATGCTGCAAGGCCCCGACGGGCAACGAGCACCGCTGGAGTTGGCGCCGCGCCTGTTGGTCAACGACCCGCAAGCGCTGTGTCAGTGCGCGCGCGTGGGATTGGGGGTTGCGCTGTTGGCGGTTCCAGACGTGCTGCCATATCTGCAGGACGGCACTCTGGAGCGGGTTTTGCCGGACTGGCATGTCGATGCGGGGCAGATTTATTTGTACTTTTCCAGCCAGAAACTGTTACCAGCCAAAACCCGGGCTTTTGTTGATTTTCTGGTCGGTCAGGCTCGAGAGGATGGGTGGGCAACTCGACTCGATGCTCGGGCTTAGCAAGCAAGTTATACGACCTCTGAAACTCAACCAGCATCACGCCTAAGCGGTCTTTCAAGCCTTTCGAGCTTGCCGCGTCTGCTCGATTACGGTACAAATCGGGCAGTTGTACGACAACATAATAAAAGCCTGAGCCACCCCGAGTGGCTATCATTTTTGAGATCTGCCATGTCCCGTCCTGAGTTTGCGCCTACTGTACCGCCGCCCTTCCCCCGTTATCTCGCCGTGATCATTCTGTTGTGCATGGGTTGTGCGTTCGCCGGCAACCACGTCGCGGCACGGGTCGCTTTTGATGATGGCGCGGGCGTGTTGCTGGCGATTCTGATGCGCTCGGGCGGGACCTTGCTGGTGCTGGCCATTCTCGTCCTGTGGCAGCGACAAAGCCTGCGCCTGCCGACGGGCGCGTGGCGTTGGCAACTGTTGTTGGGCCTGCTGATTACTGCGCAGAGCCTGTGTCTGTACTCCGCTGTCGCGCGGGTCCCGGTCGCTTTGGCGCTGCTGGTGGCCAACGTGTTTCCGATCCTGCTCGCCTTGCTGACCTGGGCGCTGGGCGGCCCACGACCAAGCGCGCGCACCGCGATGTTGATGGGCTTGATTCTCGTCGGGCTGGTGTTCGTGCTGGACGTTCCCGGACGTCTATCAGACAGCGCGAGCGTCGGCCCGGAATGGCTACTGGGCGTCGCACTCGCCTTCTGCGCCGCCAGCGTCTTCGCCTGCGCGCTGTGGATCACCGACCACAAACTGTCGCAAGTGCGCGGCTCGGTGCGCAGCCTGCTGACCATCTTCATCGTCTTCAGCAGCGTCAACCTGGCCGGCCTGACCGGCGCCCTCCCCGGCGGACTCAACCTCCCCGCCACCTCAACCGGCTGGCTGGCCCTTGCCACGCTTGTCGTACTCTATGGGACCGGCTTCATTGTGTTGTTCATTTCCGTGCCCCGACTGGACATGCCACGCAACGCCCCGGTGATGAATATCGAACCACTGGCGACGTTGTTGATGGGCTGGATTGTGCTGGATCAAATGCTCAGCAGAGGGCAGATCGTCGGTGGAGTGATTGTGGTGAGCGGGATTGTTTTGCTGACGTATCGCAAAGTGCCGGTGAAGGTTGGGGTGAAGGCTGAGGCTTGAGGGGGTGTGGTGGCGGGACTCAAGGTTGGCGAGCCCTGCTTATCGCTCCCGGCTCGATACCGGATCAGCAGAATTGCAGGCTCTCTAGGTCTACCTGGGCATAGCTTCCTATTTCACCCTTGTAGAGATAAATCGCAGTTACCTCCAGCTCCGTTCGTAAGAATTCCGCCAGCGTTCTGAGTCTGGTGCTTGTGGTCATGGCAGGGCGTACAACCGTCGCGCTACCGGGTTGGTCATCGTAAGTTCTGACGAGAAACTGATCGACACCATCCAGAATCAGGTAATTGAACCCTCGATACTTATAGCCTGCGTCGTAGTCGACATCATCGAAACGGTCGGCCTTTTCTATTCTCAAGACGCCGCCCCGCTAATTCGACTCAGCGAAATTGAAACGGTCTGGCGCCTGAAAAGTAGATGGCGCTCCATCAGCGTCATTTACCAACTACCGTACGGGATGCCGAACTTATCAATGTAACGCTTGGCCTTCTCACTCACGGGATAGGCATACTGACCCCCGTTCTTGCCCAACTCCGGCCCCAGCGGTTCCAACTCTGCTTGGGTGCGGGCTACTTTGATCGGGCGTCGACACTGATCTCTGACCCAGACTTGGACTATGCCACCTGGTGCGAGTCCCAAATACACAGAAGCCATGAAGCGCGCCGTCCTGTCGGGAGTTTCGGCGCAGCGTTGATGGGTAGATGTCACCATCACTCTTCTGGCTTCCTCAGGGAAATCCACCCAAGCCCGGTAGGTTTTTTGTTCCGGTATAGATTGCCAGCGTACGAAAATTCGCTTGGGCAGATCTGCGCCAATAACCGGTTTCCCCGTACCTCCCACACCTACCCAGCCGCGCGCGGATTCTTTGTCGTCATTTGGTTCAGCGCCGCTGGCGTTTCCTCCCCCGGCTCGCAGAAACGTTCGACCGTTGATGTCTTCCACTGAGCTGTCTTCGACCCAAACGTTCATGAAATTGGGCTTGATAAACGCTAGTTCCCACCAAGGATATTTGGGATCGTTTTCACCTGAATTGGAGCCTGTCGCGTGACAGCCGGTAAAGGCCAAAACGCCCAGTAGAGCCAAGAACATTCTCATTACCAAAGCTTCCAGTTAGCTACATGAGGATGCTGCATGCGAATGCCATCTTCCGTTGGTGAGTTGATATAAACGGCTTTCAGGCCGCTGCCGTCCCGCCTTCCTTGCGGGTGATTCCAGTTGGCAGATGTGTGGATGTATTTCAATTGCAGCAATTTCTCCTCTTCAGCTGTGGTGCTGAAGTCACCGGCGATGAATCTTTCACAAAGCGGTTGCAGCTCTTGAGGAACGGCATACTCGGGTCGTTCGGGAATATCGTGGAGAGGAACACCTTTTTCTTTGGCCAATTGATACATGACTCTCAAATAAACCCTTGAGAGTTTGCCACTGACCGGGCGTTTGAGCTGAAGCCCAGCGTATACACGTTTGCGTTTAGGCCCGAAACGATCTTGCGGATCGGGCGGCAAAGCAAGCGCGGGGGGGGTTACGATTTCCAACAGATCGGCAGGCCATCCTTTGGCGACCCATTGTTTTTTTACCATCGCGGCGTCCTGATAGATCGAAGTTGATTGAACGTCAGTGTTGCTCCATACATCAAGTCTCTGCATAGGGCTGACCAATACGCATTCCTCGACTTCGTCGAGATAGCTACCACCGATATCCGAATGCACACCCGGAAAAACATATTCGGGATAATCGGGATTGACATTGCTGAGGGCGAAATTGGCACGACATTCATCGCGCGCCACCAAGTGGACAACATCCTTGAAGAAGCGAGGGTCGAGATACAGTTTAATGCCCGGAGCAATGGGGCTATGCACTCTACCGAAATTAGTGAAACCGGCAATTGACGGCACGGTGTCGAATAGACCGATGAAGCCCATCCGGATACTGCTGCCGTATTGATCGAGAAAGGTGCGGCTGAAATTATGAGCGTAAGTGCTAAGCAGATCCCTTAACGGCCCCTGCTTGCCTCGTACAATTTCATTGCAGAAATGACGTGCCGCCGCTGCACCTCGACTGAATCCAAAGGTGTCAAAAGTTAGCGAGGCAATTTCACTGTTCGGATTTTCTTGAATGGCGTCTTCAACAACCTGTTTGATGAACGTAAATGAAGTCTGCACCCTACCGGCGACTCCCGTCTCTCCACGTCCCGTGCCTTGACCGACGATAATGTCTTTCTCGTTGGATTGAGTACCGATGCCTTCGATGTATAAGGGGCGTGACACCTGTTTTATAGGCCCTTCTCCATCAGCAATCGGAGCCTCGTAATACAGATCGGCAAGTTTTTTGATATTCGTCGCGCCAGAGCCATAACTGCTATCCGGATCTCGCATATAGGGCTGACAACTGGGAGGAATATCCTCAGGCGCAATCGGATGCTGAGCACCGCACAACAACCCCGCAGCAGAGTTGTTCGCATTGTTGCCTGTGCCATCAAAGAAAACCCCGATCCTCAACGCAATGCCTATCTTCTCAGGCTAGCGCGCGGGCTCTTTCCCGTGTTTCTCATACTCGGCCCAATGCTGGGCGTGTAGGTCGACGGGTTTGGCTTGTTCGTAGCGGTAGTTTTTCGGCGGGTTTGGAACGTAACCACTCAATCCTTGATTCCTTGTTCTGATCCTTGAAGAACGGCCCGAAGGGTGACAGTGGAGGCCGGGGGGGTGCAAGCCGTGGCCGTGTGCCAGCCCTGGCGCGCCCGGGGATTGCGACGAGGTTTTGCGCTCGTCGCATTGCGGGTCATTTGGCTATTTCGACTTTATCCAACGCCTGATTTACCGCGATTTCGCCGAGCATGACGACCTGGGCAATGCCCAGCAGCGTCTTGCGGCGCGGGTTGTCGAGCAGCGCGGCGAAGTCGTAGAGCATGGTGGTGGCCGAGCCGAGGGATTCGCTGGCGTTGGCCAGCAGGGATTCGGTGTCGTATTTCGGGTTGGCGAGGAACATCTGTTCCGGGGTGTTGGTGCTGGCTAGGATGTCTGCCGGGCCGAGGTAGTGATCGAGGGCGCGTTCGGCGGCTTCGTGAAGCTTTTTCGAGGCGCTGGATTCGTAGGGCGATGCGGGGTCGGTGGTTGGGGGATTGGGTGTGACTTTGAACATGGTGAAACTCCTGATTATTCGTCTGGAGCTACCAACATCACTTGCAGATGATGGGTGGCAGCTGTGTGCGGGTCTGCAAGACCGGGAAATCAGGAACCCGGCAGACCCGAAGGTCTCCCGCACAAAGCCGCCATTGAGCGGACACGAACAAGTGTCCTTTGGCAGGGCTATGCGACTGATTTCCGACGGGCTTGCAGACCCGATCACTGATGAGCAGTGACGAGAATCAAGTTACGGAGGGAACGGCAGACGCACAAGCCGGCGGATTCTGGCGTAGTCGTAGGGAATGGCGCAAGGCGTTGTAGCCGTTTGCTTAAGGCTGGAGTTACTGTTTAAACGGGCTGAGGGTTTTCTGTTTATGTAGTGGTGAATGAGCTGACGTCATCTCGAGCAGGCTCGCTCCTTGGTATTGGGACGTTGATTAACCAACACGAGCCTCACACCATCCGCCGCGAATCCCGCCGTACCGCCTGCGGCGGCACGCCAAAGCCGCGCATGAACACCTCGCGCATGTGCCGGCGGTCACGAAACCCGGTTTCCCTGGCGACCACATCCAGACTGTGACTGCTTTGCTCGATCAGCAACCGCGCCGCCTCCAGCCTTAGGCTCTCTATCGCCTTGGCTGGTGACTGGCCGGTTTCGGCGGTGAACACGCGGGTGAATTGCCGCGGACTCAGGTGCACCACTTCGGCCAGTTCTTCGACGCTCAGCGGGCGATTGAGGTGCTTGCGCGCGTAATCCAGCGCACTCTGAATGCGGTCGGATTTGGGCGACAGCGAGAGCAGTTCCGAATGCTGCGACTGGCCTCCGGACCTACGCTGATGCATCACCAGTCGATGGGCGACCGAGCGGGCGATTTCGCTGCCCAGATCCTTCTCGACCATACCCAGCGCCATGTCGACACCAGCGGTCATGCCCGCCGATGTCCACACCGGGCCGTCGATGATGAAGATGCGGTCGTCCTCGACATTCACCGACGGATGCATCCTGCGCAGCGCCGGGGCGAACGCCCAGTGCGTGGTCACGCGGCGGTTATCCAGCACTCCGGCCTGCGCCAGTACGAACGAGCCGGTGCAGATGCCGGCCACGCGGCGTGCGCCGTCGGCGAGCCCGCGCACGCTGTGCAGCACGTCAGCACCGGGCGGCGTCAGCGGTGTCAGCGTGCCAGCCACCAGCCAACTGTCGGCCAGCCCCGCTTGCGTCAGCGGCAACGTATCGACGTGCAAGCCCAGCGAGGAGCTGACGATGCCGCCGGCCTGGGAAAAATTTTGCACCTTGTACACGGCTTTGCCGGTGACGATGTTGGCGAACTCGAACACCGACTGGGTCGCCAGCGCCATGACCTGAAAACCTTCCGAGAGCAGATAGCCGACTCGATGCATGGTCGCGCTCCGTTTGTTGAATGTCCTGAAACACTACCACATACGTCATTCAGGTCGGAGCAGGTTTTCTCCATCATGGCTTGCATACCAATCAATCCACTCGCGGGACGCAGCTCATGAAACTTGAAGCGAACACGATCTTCATCACCGGCGGCACTTCCGGCATCGGCCGCGCACTGGCCGAGGCCCTGCATCAGCGCGGCAACAAGGTCATCATCGCTGGTCGTCGCCAGACCCTGCTGGCAGAGATTGCCCAAGCGAATCCGGGCATCGACACCGTGCAGCTGGACATCAACGATGCGCAGCAGATCAAGGACGTCGCCGCCGAAGTCATCCGCCGCCATCCGTCGTTGAACGTAATCATCAACAACGCCGGGATCATGCCCTTCGACAACGCGGGTTCCGGCGACTTCAACGATGAACAGGCCGTCGGTCTGTTGCAGACCAACCTGCTCGGCCCGGTACGCGTCAGCGCGGCGTTCGTCGAACACCTCAAGCGCCAGCCCGAGGCCTACATCATCAACAACAGCTCGGTGCTGGCCTACCTGCCGCTGGCGACCACGGCGCTGTATTCAGCGACCAAAGCGGCGATCCATTCCTACTCGCTGTCGCAGCGTTTCATGCTGCGCGACACCAGCGTCAAGGTCCTGGAAATCGCGCCACCTTGGGTTGATACCGACCTGATTCACAAGAGCGGCGACGAGCGCGCCATGCCGCTGGGCGAGTTCATCGAGGAAACCCTGATCAAGCTGGAAACCGCCACTACCGAAGTGCTGGTTGACCGAGTCTTGCCGCTGCGAGCCAACCAGGGCGCGAACGAGCACGGGTTGATCGAGCAATTCAACCTGTCGCTGCTGGAAAATCCTATTCCGGTGGCCTGAACTCACCGACAGAAACACCCGGGCTCAATGCCCGGGTAGCCTGGCTGTTGATCATGTTCATTCACAACGCGGCAAGCCAAACACCACCCGCGCCCCGCTCGGCTCATTGCGCTCGGCCCACAATTTGCCGCCGTGTCCTTCAATGATCGTGCGGCAAATCGACAGGCCCATGCCCAGCCCGGTGGATTTGGTCGTGTAGAACGCCGTGAACACTTGCTCCGCCCGCTCGCAGGCAAAGCCCGGCCCTGAATCGCTGACACTGATGTGCACGTTATCACCCAGCGCCTCACTGCGAATCAGCAGACGTCGCTGCCCCTCTGCCATGATCGTCATGGCTTCGAGGCTGTTGATGATCAGGTTAAGCAGCACCTGTTGCAGTTCGACCCGGTCCGCCACTACGAAAGGCAAATCTGCCGCCAGCTCAACGCTGACTTCGGCGCCGTGCTTGAGCGCTTCGCCACGGCTGAAACCGACCATTTCTTCAATCAGCAGATTGAGGCTGACAGGCTGACGCTGCGGTGGCGTTTTGTGAATCAGCGCGCGGATGCGCCCGAGTACGTCGGCGGCGCGGTTGCCGTCGAGAATGATATGCCGCAGGCCCTGCTCGACTTCGTTGATATTTGGTGGCTTTGCACCGAGCCAGCGCAACGCGGCATTGGCATGGGTCACCGTGGCGGCGATCGGCTGATTGACTTCGTGGGCAATCGATGCGGCCAACTGGCCCATGGTTGCCACACGATTGGCGTGGGCCAGTTCCGTTTGCACCTGACGATAACGACGCTCGCCTTCGCGCACTTGCTCTTCAGCCAGCTTGCGTTCACTGATATCCAGCACAAAGGCCAGGCCCTGTTGCCGACTCGCTTCGAAGGCGGCCAGACCGACAATCACCGGCAGCCGACTGCCGTCCTTGCGGATGTACTCCTTTTCGAATGGCTGGGCCCGGCCGGTGTGGATCGCCGTTGCCAGTGCAATATCGCTGTTAGCGCGCATCGCCGGCGGGGTCATGTCACGCCAATGGACATTGCCCGAAAGCAACTCATCACGGGTGTAACCGACCATGCGCAGGAACGCGTCGTTGGCCTCGATGATTTCCCCTTTCACGCCCCAGACGATGATGCCGATGATGTTGGCGTCGACCAGCCGACGGATCTTCGCTTCTCGCTCGGCGAGGTCGCGGTACAGGCGCGCGTTGTCCAGCGAGATCGCTGCCTGCGACGCCACCAGGCGCAACACGGCGAGACGCGTCGGGCTGAACACCCCGGCGGACAGGTTGTTTTCCAGATACAGCGCCCCGGCGACCCGCGCCTGATTCATCAATGCCAGGCAAAGGATCGAGCGCGCGCCTCGTTGCTGAACGTATGGATCAGCGGCGAACAGCGGATCGGCAACCGCGTCGTCCAGGCACAGGTTTTCGCCGGTGCGCAGCGTCTGGTAGAGCACCGACTCTGCCAGCGCCACCGTGTGCAGCGGCGCGTTGCACAACTGCGTGGCACCGTCGCCGATACGGGTTCGCGCAGCGACATAGGGAACGTCGGCGTTCAACAAAATAAGCAGGCCATGCTCGGCCCCGGCCTGTTCGATCGCGGTGCGCATCACCGTTTCGATCAAACGGTCCAGGACGATCTCGCCGGAGACTGCTTGAGAGACCTTGAGCACCGTTGCCAGGTCGAGATGTTCAACTGGCGTAATGAGCGTGGTGACCGGATTCGGTTGCGCCTCTTCGGCACGCAGAAAACGATGACGTCGCTCCAGCTCCCGCACCTTGCCAGCAGCCCCCCAACGCAGATAGGCATAACGTGCGTCGCGCAGGTAGACGCGGGATATCCTGGCCAGACCGCGAGCGCTGTAGAACCGTGCGGCCAGTTCGTTGGCCAGCGCTTGGATATGGAGCAAACCATTGTCCTGAGCCAATTGAATGGCTTGCTCGTACTGCAATTCGGCTTCGAGCAACTGCCCGGTGACGCGCGCCATTTCCGCGCCGACCAGCGCCACCTGACTGGCGAAGGTCTCTGCACACAAGCGCGCCCACGTCTGCAACTGTTCATGATGTTGACCCAGACGCTGCAAAGCACCGGCGTCAGTTTCGCCGTGGGCCGCCAAGGTCAAAGCCGCGTAGAAATGGTATTCGGCCTCCTCGAAAAACGCCGAAACCACCCACAAAAGTCCCTGCGCCTGGGCCGCGCACTCAGCGGCCGCCGCGTAATCCCAGGCCAGATAGCGCGCCTGCAACTTGCGTACCCAGTACTTGCCGCGCGCCAGCGCCAGATCCGCCGAACCGGCCAGATGCGCTTCGACAGCTGTTTCATCGAACCCCTCATCGTCGAAACAGCCGAACGTCGGCGTCTGCCCGCGCAGCATGCGGATCAGCGTCAACTGGCAGCGCATGAAATCCGCCACCAGACCGAAACCGACCTTTTGTGCATAGACCAGCCCTGATTCCGCTTGCGCCTGCACCTCGGCCAGCGGCTCGCCGATAAACAACAGATCGGAAATCAGGCTGTTTCCAGCGAACGCTGCATACGGCAGATCGCCGCTGCGATGGGCCGCGTTGAGCGCACGGCGCAACAGTTCGCGGCACTCGCGCACTGGCCGCATCCAGCGCACCACGAAGATCGAGAAGCACAACCAAGTGCTCGCTTCATAACGCGTGAGCCCGCGCCGATCAACCAGATCGCAGCCCAGACGGCCAAATCGATAACCAGCGGCATAGTCGCCAAAACGCGGCCCCGACACGCGTCCGAAGTTGGCATAGAGCAGGCAGGAGGCGTCGCAGTTGCCATATTGCAGGCTCAGGCTGATCGCTTTGCAAATGGTCAGGCTGGCGAGGTTCAGATCCGACTGCACCGCCGGCGCGAAGAGTTTGCCCAGCGCATCGAGGGTGGCCCGCGCGGCAGGATCCTCCATCAGCGGCAAGTCGATCATCTGCTCGATACTGCGCCCGCGCAGCCTGGTCCAGACCTGCTGATATTCTTCGCGCACCTGAATATCGTCCGGACGCGCTGGCCAATCGATGCCGACCTGACGCAGAAAGGCCAGACACACCGTCACCGCCCGGTCACTGCGATCGAGCAGCAAGTAGACATCCATCTGCATGCACGCCACCGCCGCGCGCTCGACGGTGGTCACGGCGCGCTCGGCCAATGTCGCCAGGCGCGAGTCGGCAAGCTGCAGTTGGCCGGTGAGAAATTCGCACTCGGCACGGTTCAGCTCCAGAGCGAAACCCAGTTCATGCCGACTGTCATAACCCTGCTCGCCCAACAGTTCTGCGCCGGCGCCCAGATAGGTCAGTGCTGAGGTATAAGCGGTCGAGGCCTTCGCTCGCTGGCCGGCGAGCAGGTTGAACTCGGCCAACTGCTCGCGCTCGGCACGCAGGCTGATCAGATGCGCACCGCGATTGAGCTGGCCGACAATCTCGAAGATCGCCTCCTCGCGCCGCTCACCCTGGGTTTGCAGTGCCAGCAGCCGGCCGATGCGCAGGTGCATTTGCGCCCGTTCGGTTTCCGCGATCAGCGAATACGCCGCCTCATGGATGCGATCATGCACAAACCTGTAGGCACCGTCCTGACGCTCGACCAACTCCAGCCGCACCGCCGGCGACAATGCGGAGTGAACGTGAGGCACCGGCACATCAAGGACTGTGGCCAGCGTGTCGAGACGCGCGACGTTGCCCAGGCAGGCCAGTTGTTGCAGCGCCTGGCGGGTTTCCTGGGGCAGCCGCGCCAGTTTGCCGACCATCAAATCGACGACATTGTCGGTGTAGCCCTTGCCGTTGATCAGGTGCACATCCCACCGCCAGCGCTGGCGCGCAGGCTCGTATGTCAGCAGCTTCTCCTCGGCCAGGGCGTGCAGAAACTGGATGACGAAGAACGGATTGCCAGCGGTCTTGTCCAGTACCAGCCGCGCCAGCGCGACAATGCTCGCCGGCGGGCAGCGCAGTGACTCGCTGATCAGTTGTTCGATGTGCGCGCCAGCCAGTGGCGCCAGACGAATTTCGTCAATGTGTACGTCGGCGTGATGCAGGGTCTTGAGTGTGCGGCTGAGTGGGTGATCGCCATCTACCTCGTTGTCGCGATAAGCACCGACCAGCAGCAGATGAGGGGTCTCTGCGCGACTGAGCATATCTTCGAGCAGATCAAGGGTGGCCGCGTCGAGCCATTGCAGGTCGTCAAGGAACAGCGCCAACGGATGCTCGGCCTGAGCGAACACGCCGATAAAACGCTGCAAGACCTGAAGGAACCGCTGCTGCGCCTGTTGCGGCTCCAACTCAGGCACGGGCGGCGGCTCGCCGATGATCAGCTTGAGTTCGGGGATCAGATCGGTGATCAACCGCGCATTCGCTTCCAGTGCCCGCAACAGTGCTTCGCGCCAGCCCGCCAGTACGTCGGTGCGCTTGCCCAATAGCGTCCGCACCAGCCCCTGAAAGGCCTGACCCAGGGTCGAATAAGGCACGTCGCGCTGGTACTGGTCGAACTTGCCGGCGGCGAACAAGCCACGCGACGGCACCAGCACCTTGTGCAGTTCACTGACCACCGACGATTTGCCGATGCCGGAATAGCCGGATACCAGCACCAGTGTCGGCGCGCCTGTCTGCACCACATTGGCGAAGGCATCGATCAACGTTTGCACTTCGTGTTCGCGGCCGTAGAGTTTTTCCGGAATCAGCAAGCGCTCGCAGGCGCCCTGCTCGTTCAACGTGAACGTCTCGATCTGCCGCATACGGCGCCAGTCATCGAGGCAACGGCGCAAGTCATGCTCGACACCGGCTGCGCTCTGATAGCGTTCCTCGGCCGTTTTCGCCAGCAGTTTCATGACCAGTCGCGAGAACATCGGCGGCACCGTCGCCACCCGTTCACACACGGGCATTGGCAGCCGCGCGATATGGCAATGCACCCACTCCGTCGGGTCATTTGCACTGAACGGCAGCGAGCCGGTGAGCATCTGGTAAAGCGTCACGCCAAAGGCATACAGATCACTACGCGAATCAATCGAACGATTCATCCGCCCGGTTTGTTCCGGCGCCATGTAGGCCAGCGTCCCGGCGATAGATTCCGGTGGCGTGGGCGCTTGCCGCTCCCGTGGCAAGCGCGTGGCCAGGCCGAAGCCGGTCAGCCGCGCCTGCCCATCATGACAATGGACAAAAACATGCTGCGGTTTCAGGTCTTTGTGCACCAGACCACGCTGATGCATATGGCCCAGTGCCTTGGCGATGTTCGTGGCCAATTCCAGACAGGTTTCGATATCCAGCGGGGCGACCAGCAACCGCGACAACGGCTCGCCGCCCGGATCGTCGAACAGCAGACGAACTCGGGTGCCCGTACGCTCGAAAGCTGTCGGCTGCAACGCCCAGGCAGGATTGAGGTCGTCCCTGAGGCTGTATTCATGCGCCAGACGCTCCAGGGTGCTCGGCAATGGCTGGCCCATCGCCGGACGCACCGCCAGTAGGCTGCCATCATTCGAACCGCGCTCACGGGACAGCACCCGCTCGCCGTCGTCCCACAAAATCTGTTTTCTGCTGGCCATCTGCGTCAACACTGCTCAGGTTTTTTGCCGCACGGTGAGTTGCACGTCGCCAGCGCTCAGGGGTTGCGCTGGACAGGCTCGATGCCCAGCGCTTCTGCGATACGCACCAGATCGGCCACTGAACGTGCGGCCATTTTGCGCATGACCTGGCCACGGTGGACCTTGACCGTGACCTCGCTGAGGTTGAGCTGTCCGGCAATCTGTTTGTTCATCAGCCCGGCAATGACGAAGCCGAGCACTTCGCGCTCACGTGCGGTCAGGGTTTGGTAAGCCCGACACAAAACGGCGCCGGAGTGTTCGGCTGCCAGCCGCGCACGGTCGCGAGCCAACGCACTGGCCACGGCGTCGAGCATGTCCTGATCACGGAACGGCTTGGCCAGAAAATCCACCGCGCCGGCCTTCATCGCCTTGACGCTCATGGCGATGTCGCCGTGGCCGGTCATGAACACCACGGGGATGCGCAAGCCGTTTTTTTCCATCTGTTCCTGAAACGTCAGGCCACTTTCGCCGCGCAGGCGCACGTCGAGCACCAGGCAACCGGGTACCTCACGTTGCGCTTGCGCGAGAAAATCTCCGGCGCTGTCGAAGGTTTGCACCTGGAGGCCGATCGAGCGCAGCAAGCTGTCGAGCGCCTGGCGCATCGAGGCATCGTCATCGACCACGTACACCACTGGCTCGCCGAGCACGCCGGGACTTTGCGCAGGGCTGGAATGCGACCACAAGGTCATTGTGTCTCCTCGGCGAGATCGCAGCACGCGTTGGGCTGGTCAATAAATCTAGTTCAGGATGGCCACCGCATCCAGACACCTGCCGGACGGTCAGCAATCAGGCTAACAGTCAGCGCCATTGCCGGCCGGCCAGAAACCCCTGAAAATCGGCCAGGCTGAGGCAGTCCGCCGCCAGCGCTGCAAACAGGCAGGCCCGCGATGTCCACTCATCCCGCTTTTACAACGGCTCCGCGCGACGTGGTGTTCATCGCCTACCCACGCCTGAGCCTGCTCGATCTCAGCGGTGCGCAAACCGTGTTCTGGGCCGCGAGCAAGGCCATGGCCGAGCGCGGGCAGTCTGGATATCAACTGCACACCGCCAGCCTCAACGGTGGCTTGATCCAGACCGTCGAAGGGCTGGCCATCGACACCCAAGCGTTAACCACGCTCGACACCGCCGCGCTGGACACGCTGGTCGTGCCCGGCGCCCCTGACATCTGCCAGACCCTTGAGAAGCACCGCGAACTGAGCGACTGGCTGCAGGACCATGCTCACCTCGCCCGCCGCGTGGTCTCGGTGTGCAGTGGTGCGTTTCTGCTGGCTCAGGCCGGATTGCTCGACGCCCGCCGCGCTGCCACTCACTGGGCGATGTGCGACGCTTTGCGCGATCGCTTTCCAGCGGTCGAGGTAGATGCCGACGCGATCTTCATTCAGCAAGGCAAGGTCTGGACCTCGGCCGGAGTCACCGCCGGGATCGATCTGGCGCTGGCGCTGGTCGAGGCCGATTGCGGCCGTGAAGTGACGTTGCAAGTTGCGCGGGAATTGGTGGTGTACATCAAACGCCCCGGCGGCCAGGCGCAATACAGCACGCTGCTGCAATCGCAGGCGCAGGACGCTGCAATGTTCGATGATCTGCACCTTTGGCTCATGGAGCGCCTCGGCGATCCGAATCTGACGGTGGAGCGCCTCGCCGAGCAAGCCGCAATGAGCCTGCGCAACTTCACGCGGGTCTATAAAGCGCGCACCGGGCGCACACCGTCGAAAGCGCTCGAGCTGTTCCGACTCGAAGCGGCCAAACGCCTACTGGAAAACTCCCCGCACAAAATCGAACGAATCGCCCGCATCTGCGGCTTCAACGATGAAGAACGCCTGCGCGCCTGCTTCCAGCGCCACCTGTCGATCTCCCCGCGCGACTACCGCAGTCGCTTCAGCCGCGATGGCTGAACCGCTATACCTACGTATAGTTTTGCCCGCTGGCCATCAGCGTATGGTGCAAGAACGACAGGAGTCACCAGCTCGGCCGCCCGGCCCGGGAGCGTTATGTACAAGACGCATGTCATTGCGGTAGTGGACGACGACGAGGCAATGCGCACATCGCTGAGCAGCCTGCTGCGAGCGTCGGGATATCAGGTGTTCTGCTATGCGGCGCCAGCGGACTACCTTGACTCGGACGGGCCGGCGCAGACTGATTGTTTGATCTCTGATATTCAGATGCCGGGCATGGATGGTTTGCAGATGCTGGATGCACTGCGGGCGCGAGGCTGGCGGATGCCGGTGATTTTTGTGTCGGCGCATGCGGGCGATTTGCCTTGCGACAAGTCCCGAGCGACTGATGTCGTTGCCTGCCTGCGTAAACCCTTTGCGGCGGACGAGCTACTTGCCTGGGTTGAGTTTGCACCGCGTAAATCTGGAAACACTTGATAATGCCCTCATCGCATTGAATTGCGTGTCGCCTGGATTTATAGCCCCCTATCGACTCGGTCGATCAGGCCGATTTCTGACAGAAGACAACACGGTCGGCTCCCTCTCCTCGAGGAGAGGGCTGGGAGCGAGGGGAAGCTCCAGAGATTACGGAGGTAGTTGAGCTACCCCATTTCCTTAAGCGCTGACTTGATCACACGGAAATGAGAGGCGCCTCAGAATCTAGAATCAAAGCGCCACTAATTGCCACTGCAAACTCCGCCTGTCACCCTCCACCCCGTTCAAAAAGGACCAGAACAAGGAACCAAGGATTGAGCGGCTACGTCCCCAACCCACCCAAGGGTTACCGCAACACCGGCGTCGAACCTGTCGACCTAAACGCCCAGCACTGAGCGCAATACAAAGAACTCCCGCCAGCGCCAGACGCGAAACCCGACCTCAAGGATTGCGTCTTCGCCAAAAGCTGCAACCTGCCCGACGGCGAAATCAACCACAGCAACCCGACAGGGTTCGTCCCCGTTGAAAAACTGGCGGACTACGGGCTATGGGCCGTGTTGGCCACTGGCGCAGCGATTACCGCCGAAGGCACGCCCCTCCAGTTTGTCGGCGGCTCCGCAACCGGTAGTGCCGTTGCCCATCGGCTGGGTGGCTCACTCGCGCTAGGCCTACTCGACGGTGCAGGCGCCATGGCAGCAGGCGCGGCCGTGGGCACGGTGGCGCTATTGATGCCCAACACCAGCATCGCCCCGGACAGTGCCTTCTATAAGGACGAGCAATACGCCACGCTTGAAACCGGCCGAACGCGTGTTCGTGTCAACGTAAAAACGTTGCCGGACGGCTCCGTCAACGCCTACGGCTTTTACACCGGAGGCAAGAAGGACTGGGAAAATGTACCGGTCATCAAAGCGCAGAAAGACGGCGAAAAATTCATCGCCGACATCGGCAACGGCATCGGTCTGACCTGGACACCGGGTGCGAGTCCCGACGGAGTGCTGGGGATCCCAGCGCTGGAAGGTGCCCCTCAACTACCTCCCGTCTGGGTCTACCCGCCGACACCACAGTCGGACACGCTGCTGGCCAACCCCGCGCACCCACCTGAGTTCCAGGATGCGATCATCTGGTTCCCGGAGGATGCGGGGATTGAGCCCATCTACATCGTGCTCAGCACGCAGCTAGAGAAGAATAAGCAAAAGGGCAAAGCGTTCGAAGAAGCGTCCTTTGACGAATTCAGTAAGATCAAACCTGAAGCCGCTCGTGAGGTCACCGTCAAAACCGACAGCGGTGTACGCACGCGCATTGATATGATGGGCCGCGATGCGGACGGCAACATCTCCTGCGTCGAATGCAAATCTTCGGAAACAGCGCCACTGACGCGCAATCAGAAATTAGGCTTCCCAGAAATAGAAAAGACCGGCGCAACCGTCGTCGGCAAAGGTAAACCCGGCTTCACCGGAGGCACCCGAATCCCACCCACCAGAGTCGACATCATTCGACCTGACCCGACCCTCTGAGGGAGCAGACATGTCCATCACCGAAACCAAAGTCGTCGATATCATCGCAGTACCCGAGTGGGAGCCCGACAATGTCGTACTCGTCATCACTGATCACTTGGAATGGGGCGACAAAGCCCAACAGGGTGAACACCTGTTGCTGCTACAAGAAAAGATCAACACCTACATCGCCTTCATCGAGAGCGGCGAACTGCTGGAAAGCTATCCGCCAGCCAAGGGCAAGAATCCGAAAATTCGCATCAATGGTTTATATGAGCTGCCTGAGCAAGGTGAAACCTTTATCGACCGCGTGACCGAGGTACTCAAAGGCGTAGGCATCGGATTGGAATTTGTGCTTAAGGACGACTTTGCCGTTCGACACTAGGCGTGTGAGCTAGTAGAGCTGAAGCAAAGCAAAGCAAAGCAAAGCAAAGCAAAGCAAAGCAAAGCAAAGCAAAGCAAAGCAAAGCAAAGGGCGGCAAGCCACAGAGCTGTAGCTCGGTTCCCTCAGAGGGATTGAACAAACCGGCTGGAGGCCAAGGATCCGCAGTGTCCTTAACAGACCCGAACATTATCGATATGTGGGGAATCCCCAAATCGGACAGTGGCGCCATCATCCTGGGCATCGCTGACCACCTAGAATGGGGCAATAAGACCCTACAAGCCGAGCACCTGCTCGCGCTACAACGGAAGATAAACGGCTACATCGCTTTCATCGAAAGCGGTGAGATCTATAACAAGATTCCCGCTGCACTCGGCAAGTCACTTGTAATCCGTGTTTACGGCAAGTACGAGGTTTCGGAGCAGGGGGAATTGTTCTTCGAGCGCGTGGCCGAGCTCCTGAGAAAAATGGGAATCGGTTTTGAGTTCGTTTTCAAAGCAGACTAAGCGCTATGTCATTTGTGATCCCAGTGTTGACAAGTAATTTTTTCACCTGCCAGCCGAGGCGTTTTTCTGCTGATCTACGGCCAACAGTGGAAGAGCTAAAAAGCCCGTCTACGACGCGACTTGCTTGAAACTCTCCGCCCCACGGCGCAACGGCCTTGAGATCGGCCTAAACAGATTCGGGTCTCCGATATTCTGAAAAGGTGAGATGAGCAGGCACGTACAGCGCATAAACACGACTTGGCAAGCACGTTTAAATTACACCGATTTCTCCTCCAAAAAGCCTACAACGCCTTGCGCCGCTGCCTACGGGTACTTCAGAATCCGCCGGCTTGTGCGTCTAGGCTGCGGGTCCTATCGTTTGTCGGTCACTGAAATAGGTGATCGGGTTTGGTAGCCCGCAGTGTTAGATATACAGATCTGCCGTCGAGATTTCTGTCTCGGATTTGCGGTGGCCATGTATAGGGCGTCCTAGGACGCGCCGGATCCTAACACCCGGTCTACCAACCTGTGCATGGCCGCCACCCTTCGTTTGGTAGCGAAAGGGTGAAGCCTCCCTTAAATGTGTTAGGAGCTTCATCAATGTTCAAAGTAACCCCAAACCCGCCGGAAGCGGATTCAATCCCGTACGACCCTGCTCTGGAACCTCAGCGGATAAAAGATGCGGCTGCTCGCGCCATCAACTTTTACCTCGACCCTCAGACGCTCAGAACCACCATTCCCAAGCGCCAGCCAGGCAGGATCTTTCTCATTGACCCGACAGTGGATGAGGAAACGTTGCTCGTCGAAGCCTGTGAATCGCTGGCAGCCGCCAATGACATGGCCCGCGAAATCGGCGGCGTGATTGACCATCCACAGCGTCGATCGCTGCTGATGTTGCAGCAGGTGATCATGTTGAGTGAGCTCATCGTCAATCGCGTGCTCGACAGCCGACGCGTGTCGAACTAGCCGGCCATCGAGGCATGAGGGGGCGTGCTCCCCTCACTGCCAGCGGACGCGCCACAGCCGTGGCGCGTCGTCCTCATAGCCAGACGCTCAAGCGGCGCTCATCGGAGTTTCAGCTGATGTCACAGACACCGTCCCATCCGCCGGTCACCGAATCGGTATCGCCTTATGAATCCTTCCATTCAAAAAAACTTCACGACGCCGCCGAGCGCGTGCTCGACCATTACCTCGCGCCGGCCAAGATCAACGCCACGCCTTACAGTCCCAACACGCTGTTTATGGTCAACCCGGAATCCGACACCGAATCCTTGCTGGTCAATGCGTGCGAATCCCTGGCGTCCGCCACGGTGATGCTCGGTGATTTCGCCGGGATGCTGGAAGGCTCACGGCGCAATACGCTGTTAGGCATTGCACAGGTGGTCATGCTGGGGGAATTGGCCGTCAACAAAGCGTTGGATAACGTAGTGCCCACCGACTGAACAACGGCATCGGCCGTGCAGGCGTGCTGGCGCCCTGCGCGGCGATGTTCGTTTCGAACAACACCTCGCCCGGTATTCCCACCTCGCCCCCCCATACCTTCGTATACCCCTCTTCCACCCATGCGTACCCCACGCACACCGATGGACAACTGCGCTCGCAGCCTCCCCGCCCTAGCATGGCTCTACACAGCGGGCGATTGAGCGCCAGGCAGTACGGCAAGCAGTTGCGGCGGCCACTGATCGTCACGCCAGAGTCCGCGCCGGGCTCGGGTGTCATCCATCCATCAGCGTCAGGGAGCACATTATGAAACAGCAATTATTGGTGATCGGTGCAGGGTTCGGCGGGCTGTGGAGTGCGCTGAGCGCTGCGCGTTTGCTGGATATGCATGCCCGTCAGGATGTCGAGATCACGCTGCTCGCCCCGCAAGCCGAATTGCGTATTCGCCCGCGCTTCTACGAGCCGGACGTGCACAGCATGTACGCGCCGCTCGACGCGCTGTTCGATGCGGTGGGTGTGCGCTTCGTCAAAGGCACCGCTGAAAGCATCGACGCCCGGGCGCGCCGAATCGGTTACCGCGACGAGGCCGGGCGTCCGGGTGAACTGGCCTACGATCGGCTGGTTCTCGCCAGCGGCAGCCAGCTCGCTCGGCCTCCGGTGCCTGGCCTCAAGGAGCATGCGTTCGATGTCGATCAGATCGAATCCTCGGCGCGTCTGGAACGCCATCTCATCGCCCTCGGCAACCAACCGCCCAGTGTTGCGCGCAACACCGTGGTGGTCGCCGGTGGCGGTTTCACCGGGATTGAAACTGCGACGGAAATGCCGGCGCGCCTGCGTGCGATCATCGGTGAGGATCAAGACCTGCGCGTGATCATTGTCGATCGCAGCAAGGACATCGCCGCGACCATGGGTGATGGCATTCGCCCGTCGATCATCGAGGCGTCAAATGACCTGGGTATCGAATGGATCGTCGATGCCAGCGTTGCCGCTGTGGATGCCAATGGCGTCACCCTCGCCGATGGCCGCCACATCGAAAGCCAGACCGTGATCTGGACCGTAGGTTTCCGCGCCAGCCCGCTCACCGAACAACTCGACGCCGAACGCGATGGCCAGGGCCGCCTGCACGTCGATGGCAACCTCAAGGTGCAAGGCATCGATCACGTCTTTGCCGCTGGTGATGTCGCTCGCGCCGCCACAGACGACCTCGGCAACTATGCCGCGATGTCTTGCCAGCACGCGATCAGCTTGGGTCGCTACGCCGGCAACAACGCCGCCGCCGATCTCCTCGGCGTCGCTCCGACAATGTATCGCCAGCCCAAGTACGTGACTTGCCTGGATCTGGGCGCCTGGGGCGCGGTGTACACGGAAGGCTGGGATCGTCAGCTGAAACTGGTGAAGGCCGAAGCCAAAGAGCTGAAGACGCAGATCAACACGGTGTGGATCTACCCGCCCGCCGCCGATCGTCGCGCTGCCCTCGCGGCCGCCGATCCGCTGATCCCTGTAGCCTGATTTCACCCTCCGCTTTAGCCCTGAAAACAAGGAGAACACCATGACCCTGCATCTGGATTCCTTCACCGCCAACCGCGCGGTGGCCCTGCAAACCCAAAGCGAAGAACTGGTGCCGTCGCGCTACGCCCTGCGCCTGGGCGACATTGACGTGATGGTGATCAGCGACGGCGTGTTGCCGTTGCCGACCCAGACCATGTCAACCAATGCCGACCCCGCCGACCGTGCCGCCTGGTTCAAGGAAATGTATCTGGGCCCTGACGCCTTTGACTGGGCGCTCAACGTGCTGGTGGTGCGTAGCGGCGAACAAGTCATCCTCGTCGACGCCGGCCTCGGTGGCCAATTCCCCGGTTTCCCGCGTGCCGGGCAGTTCCCCAAGCGCCTGGCCGCTGCCGGGGTGGATCTCGCCGACATCACTGATATCGTCATCACGCACATGCACATGGACCATATCGGCGGCCTGCTGGTCGACTCGGTGAAGAGCCGTCTGCGTCAAGACGTACGCATCCACGTCACCGCTGCCGAAGTGAATTTCTGGTCCACGCCAGACTTCACCAGCACCGACATGCCCGCACCAGTACCAGACGTCCTGCGCAGCACCGCCAACGCGTTCATCGACCACTATGAAAGCAAATTGCACATCTTCGAAGACGAATGCCAGGTTGCACCTGGCGTAGTTGCAAAACTCACCGGTGGTCATACGCCAGGGCACTGCGTGGTCTACGTCAACTCCGGTGGCGAGCGCCTGACCTTTGCCGGTGACGCGTTGTTCCCGGTGGCGTTCGATCACCCCGACTGGCACAACGGTTTCGAACACGATCCGGCCAAATCGGTGGAAGTGCGCGTGCGCATGCTCAAGGAAGCCGCCGCCAGCGGCGAGCTGTTCGTCGCCACGCATCTGGCCTTCCCTTCGGTGGGTAGGGTCGCGATCAATGGTGCTGCTTTCCGTTGGATACCTGCGATTTGGGATTACTGATTGCGCGCCTGAAATCTTCGCCCGGCTTCTGCCGGGCGAAACCTTTTTCACCGCCATTGCTACGCAGAGCCGTGCGGGCGGTGACCATCCTTCGGTTGCTGTGTACCCTTTCTGCATCAAACAAATCTGTGCAGAGGACAGAGCGTTGGCATATCTGGATTGGGTGCAATGGCCGGCGATGCTGGTCACCGTTCTGGCCGCGTGGCTGATCGGTTCGCAACGACCGCAACGGCGCATGAGCGGTTTCGTTTGTTTCAGTCTGAGCAATTTGCTGTGGGTGATCTGGGGCGTCCATGCCGGGGCTTACGCGCTGATCGTTCTGCAGCTCTGCCTGTTCCTGATGAACCTGCGCGGCTTCATGAAGAACCGCGTTTTAGAGCGCTGAGTGACGCTGATCATCCGGCCAGAAAATCCTTTGAATTTTTCTTGTCGGACAAAATCATTTACGTATGAGCGTAAGGAGGAACTCATGCGTAGCACCGATATTTTCGTCATCGAATACAAACATCACGACCAGCCAAAATCATTCGTCATCCGCGCCAAGAGTATGCGCAACGCCGACGCTTGGCATTGGGCGAGCTGTGACGCCGGTATTGCGCCGATTCCGAAACCGGGTAAACCACCGTTGAAAGTGGTTTCCAAACCCCAGGCCGAGCGTTATGGGATTACGGAGGTGAAGTGGCGCGAGACGGCTGCGCTGGACTGGACGGAGGCTTAGGCAAATCGGGTCGCTTGGCTGAGCTTGCACGTCAGCCAGGCGCCCCAGAACAGACTGCTGAAAAACCGTGTTGCATCGCCGAACCCGGCACCATGTAACAAGGCCTGCACCGCCGCCTCCGAGTGCGGCGGATCAGCGCCCTGCAAAATCTTCCCGAGTTTCGCCTGCACCTCGTCAGCGGTTGCGCCCTGCTGTCGCCAGCGCTGGCTCCAGGCTTGCAGCAGCAACGGCTGACTGGCGTAAGCGTAATGATTGCCGGCCACGATCAATGGCGCGCCGGGTTTGAGGCGGGCCTGAATGGAGCGCAGTATCTGTTGCTTGGCCTCGTCACCGCCCAGGTGATGGAGTACACCGATCAGGGTGGCGGCGTCGAAAGATGCGTCGGCCGGCAAGTCTTCGACATGACCGAGATGTATCTGGACTCTGTGCAATAGATCATTGGCGCGCAGATGTTCGGTCGCAGCATCGAGCATCGGCCCGGAAGGATCGACCGCAGTGAAGTGCCAATCCGGCTCCAGCGCGGCCATGGCGATGATTTCCTGCGCGGTGCCCCCCGCGCCCACCACCAGCACGTTTGCCGGACGCGACTGCCCAAGGCTGGCGGCGAGCATGCAGGCCGACAGGTCGTGACAGGCATCGTAGCCAGCCAGGGCAATGCGGCTTTGCCGGGCATATTCATTGGCGCGGGAGGTGTCGAATTTGCCGGCGGCGTCAGTGGCGGGTTGGGTCATGGCGATTCTCCTTGTCTTTGCGACACGCTACGCGGTGAGCGTGGAGAAGAAAAATCCAATGATTTCATGGGGGGCATTCCGCTGGGGAATGTGTGGATGTCATCCCGGCGAAGTAAAAGTGATGTAGAGCGTCAGCGGATGCGTCCCCACGCAGGAGCGTGGGAACGATCCATAACAACTAAGACCAGAACCCTTTATGCGGCTCAGCCGCCTCTGCCTCCAGCATCGGCCCGAAGACACTGACCGTGCGCTGCCCTCTGGCAAACACTTCGCGACACGGCAACGAGAACGTCGGGTTCTCCGGATGATCGCCGGTCAGCCCGAGCAAAGCATGTTCCGACAACGCATACACCACTCGCCCGACACCGGTCCAATACACCGCGCCCGCGCACATGCAGCAAGGTTCGGCGCTGGTATACAGCGTGCACGCCTCCAGCTCCGTGGGTGACAACCGCTTCGCCGCCGCAGCGACCGCGACCAGTTCGGCATGCTGGGTGGGATCACCCTCCGGCGGCATCGAATTGTTGCCCGCTTCGGCAATGACCTTGCCGTCGCGGTCCGCCACCAGCGCCGCAAACGGGTGCCGGCCACGTTGTTTCGACGCCTGCGACAGGGCGATGGTCTGGCGCAGCAATGCCAGGTCCAGATCGCTGACGCCGGCCGGGACAAGCTGAGTGAATTGATTCATGGGTAACTCCTGGGCAGTGGGAAAAGACAAAGGTCAGTCAGCCAATTCGGCCGTGGAAGCGCCGACGGCGTCGGTCGATGGTTTTTGTTTGTTGAGCAGCACGTTGAGCAGAATGGCGGTGATCGCACCGAGAAAAATGCCGCTATCGAGCACCAGTTTCAGCGTCGGGCCGACGTGTTCGAACAGGGCCGGAAACGACATTGGCAAGACGCCGACGCTGACCGACACCGCAACAATGATGGCGTTGCGTGTGCCTTCGAACTGCACCCGTGACAATTCCTGAATGCCCGCCACCGTGGTCATGCCGAACATGACGATCGCGCAGCCGCCCAGCACCGGCGTCGGCACCGCCGCAATCAGCGCGCCGAGCTTGGGGAACAAGCCCATCAACACCATGATCGCGCCAGCGGCGGCGACGACGAAGCGGCTCTTGATGCTCGAAAGCGCAATAAGGCCGGTGTTTTGCGTGAAGGCGTTGTAGGGAAAACTGTTGAACAGACCACCGAGCATGGTCGACAAGCCGTCGGCGCGGAAGGCGTTGCCGAGGGTCTGCTGCGTAGTCGGTTTGCCGACCAGTTTGCCGATGGCCAGGCAGTTGCCAGTGGTCTCGGCCATGATCACCAGCATCGCCAGGGTCATGATCAGAATCGGTACCAGAGAAAATTCCGGCGGACCGAACGCCATTGGCGCGCTCAACTCGAACCACGCCGCCTCGCTGACCCGATTGAAGTGCGTCATGCCGCAGGCGGCAGCGATCAGGCTGCCGACAAACAAGCCGATGAGCACGCTGAGGTTACCGATGAAGCCGCTGAATTTCGCATAAATCACCAGCGTCACACTGACCGTGGCCAGGCCCAGCAGCAGATTGGCCGGGCGACCGAAGTCAGGCGAATCGGGATTGCCACCGCCCAGCCAGATCGCCGCCGCCGGCATCAGTGAAATACCGATGATGGTGATCAGGCTGCCAATCACCACGGGTGGAAAGAATCGCAGCAAGCGGCTGAACACCGGCGCCAGTGCGATGGTCAGGAAGCCGGCGGCGATCACCGCCCCAAAGATCTGGCTGAGGCCGAACTCCTTGCCGATCATGATCATCGGCGCCAGCGCAATGAATGAGCAGCCCTGAATCAACGGTAAACGCGCGCCGAACTTCCAGAAGCCGAGGGTCTGAATCAGCGTCGCCACACCGGATGTCAGCAGGTTGGCGTTGATCAATAAAACCACCTGAGCCGACGTCAGCCCCATCGCACTGCCGAGAATCAGCGGCACCGCCACCGCTCCCGCATACATCACCAGAACATGCTGCAGACCGAAGGTGACCAGCTGCCGCAGGGGCAACACCTCGTCGACCGGGTGAACGCGTTGTGTAGTCATGGCACAAGCTCCTGAAGGGGCAGCGTTGGTTGTAATCGCGGGCGCTCAGGGACAGATGCACAGAGAGAATCGGCCCCGGCGTTCGAAGACGCGAGGTCATCCTTGAATGTTTTTAACGATGAAACAAATTGGCAACCATCGCTTTTTTCGATGGCAAAGACGCGGCACAATTGCCGTCTCGCTCAACCTCGGAGTACACCGCGTGCGCTTCTCACTCGATCAGTTGCTGATGTTCGTCCAGGTGGTGAAAAGCGGCTCGTTCTCCGCCGCCGGGCGCAAGCTGGGCAAGACGCAGTCGACCATCAGCGCGGCTATTGCCAATCTGGAAACCGACCTTGGCGTAGAGCTGTTCGACCGCAGCAACCGCAGCCCTGCCCTCACCGCCAGCGGGCACAAATTGCTGGTGCAGGCAGAGGCGGTACTGGAACGCTGCATGACCTTCGAGGCCCACGCCGATTGCCTTTCCGATAGCGTCGAACCGAGCCTGACCTTGGCGATTGAAACGCCGTACGGCCCGATCATGCCGGTGCTGCAAGCGTTCGAGCAGGCCTTCCCGTTTGTCGATCTGATCATTCGCCACCCGGTCTACGGCGATGTCAGCGAACTGGTCAGCAGTGGCGAGGCGGTGCTGGGGGTGGCGTTTTCGCAGCCGGGCTATCCCCGGGAACTGGCGTTCCAGCAACTGGGCAAACTGATCATGCTGCACGTCTGCCATCCCGATCATCCGCTGGCGCAACTGGACAACGTCACCTTCGACGATTTGCATGTGCACCGGCGCCTGGCGTTCAGTGCGCACGCCAGCAAACTGCCGAGCAGTGAATACCTGCGTTCGACGCAACTGTGGCAAGCGGAAAGCTATCTGGCCCTGCTGGAAATGGTCCGCGCCGGCCTCGGCTGGGCGACCTTGCCGCGCCAACTGATCCAGCGTGAACTGGGCAATGGCGAACTGGTCGAGTTGCAGCTGTCGGCGTACCCGCATACCGACTGGCAAATCGGCGTCGACCTGTTATGGGCACGCCAACGGCCGCTGGGCACGGCCGAGCGTTGGCTGAAGGAAAAGCTGCAGGCCAACAAGGTTTATGAACGCGATCGCAACGGCCAGACCACCACGCTGTGATCACTTGGCAAACACCTGACTCATGTCTTTGAACGCCTTGAATTCCAGCGCATTGCCGCAGGGGTCGAGTAGAAACATGGTCGCCTGTTCGCCGACCTGACCCTTGAATCGAATGTAGGGCTCGATCACGAATTGCGTGCCGAATGACTTCAGTCGCTCGGCCAATGCCTCCCATTGCTCCCACTGCAAAATGATGCCGAAGTGCGGGACCGGTACGTCGTGACCGTCTACCGGGTTGCTATTAACGCTTTGCTGGGCAGCCGTTTTCGGCTGTTCGTGGATCACCAATTGGTGGCCGTAGAAGTTGAAATCGACCCATTGCGCGCTGGACCGGCCCTCCTCCAGGCCGAACACTTCACCGTAAAAACGCCGGCAAGCGGCAAGATCGTAGACCGGGATGGCGAGGTGGAAGGGTGAAAGGCTCATCAGGCACTCCCGTAGTCGCGTTGCTGGAAATATGGCAACGGCGCACCGCTGCTGATCGAGGATCGAAAACAGCCTAGATCAAAAACCCGCCAGACGCCGACCCGACATGTCACGAGAAGGCGCGGCTATCGATACGCGCCACGGCTATCCGCCCAGTTTCACTGCCCGCGCCTGACAACCTGTCGGTGACAATCCTCCGGGCTCAGCACGGCACCGGCTCTGGAGCGTACGACAATGGTTTCAACGGGCTCGGCCCCCTCGTTGTCGAGCAGCACCGAATGCTCCTCGCCTTCCGCGAACAGGAAGCGCTCGCCCCACTGCCGCAGGCTGACGACGATGGGGAACACCGCGCGGCCCATGTCGGTGAGCACGTATTCCTTGTAGGCGCTGCCATCGGACGCGGGCTGAATCTGCAACACGCCGAGCTCGACGAGCATTTTCAGTTTGACCGTGAGGATGTTCTTGGCCAGGCCCAGACGTTTCTGGAATTCGCTGAACCGGCGCACGTCATCGAACGCATCGCGAATGATCATCAAGGCCCAGCGATCGCCAATGGCTTCGAGGGTTCGGGCCACCGGGCATTCGCTCTGCGCCAATGTTTGTTGTCGGGCCATGTGGTTCCTGATGGATCGGCTATTGAATGTGGTTGCATTTAACAACCCGAATGAATAAAGATCAACGCCTCGGTTTCAATTCAAAACCACACTACGAGGAAGCACGGATGCCCTGCCAGACGCGAACCCTGGTCAATGCGCAAGCCGCAACTGACAGCGCAACGACCGGGCTGAGTCGTTTGCAGACTTTGCTTTTTGCAATCACCTGCGCGATGGCGGTGGCCAACGTTTACTTCGCACAGCCATTGCTGGAATCGATGGCCGCCAGCCTCGGGGTTTCATCCGGTGCAATCGGCGTAGTGGTCACGGCCACGCAAGCCGGGTATGCGGTCGGGCTGCTGTTCATTGTGCCGCTGGGTGATCTGCTCGATCGAAAGAAACTCATCGTCAGCCAACTGCTGTTGTCTGCAACGGCGCTATGTGCCGTGGGCCTGTCCGAGAGCTGGGGAGTGCTGCTCGGCGCCATGATGCTGGTGGGTCTGCTGGCGGTGGTGGTGCAAGTGGTGGTCGCCTACACCGCCAGCCTTGCTCGCCCGCAGCAGCGCGGCGCCGCCGTAGGCACCGTCACCAGTGGCGTGGTACTGGGCATTTTGCTGGCGCGTTTCGTTTCCGGCGTAGTGGCTGATCTGGCCGGCTGGCGCGGCGTTTATTTTGTCTCGGCAGTCATGATGATCGGCTTGGCCCTGCTGTTATGGCGCACCCTGCCCGCCTCGGCAAAACCGCCCGCACAGGGCAGTTACTGGCGACTGCTGCGCTCGGTATTGGAATTGTTTTTGACTGAGCGGGTACTGCGCGTGCGCGGCATCTTCGCCCTGCTGATCTTCGCCGCCTTCAGTGTGTTGTGGACGTCGCTGGTGCTGCCGCTCAGCGCGCCGCCATTGTCGCTGTCGCATACGCAGATCGGCCTGTTTGGTCTGGCCGGAGTGGCGGGCGCGCTCGCCGCCGCACGGGCTGGGCGCCTGGCCGATCGCGGCTTGGGCAATCGCACCACCGGCATCGCCCTGGCGCTGCTGACGCTGTCCTGGCTACCCATCGCATTTGTCGACAGTTCGCTGCTGGCGATGGCCGTCGGGGTGATCTTGCTCGACTTCGCCGTGCAAGCAGTGCACGTGACCAATCAAAGCCTGATCTTCGCCGCACGGCCCGATGCGCAGAGTCGACTGGTCGGTGCGTATATGTGCTTTTACTCGGTGGGCAGTGGTTTGGGCGCGATCGCGGCGACGTATACCTATGCGCAATATGGCTGGGTGGCGGTGTGTTTTCTCGGAGGCGGGATCAGTGCTGTGGCTTTACTGTATTGGGCATGGCTGGAATACCGCTACTCGAACTGAACCAATGCGGGAGCGAGCCTGCTCGCGAAGACGGAGCATCAGTCAGCACAGAGTTGTCCGACCTGACGCCTTCGCGAGCAGGCTCGCTCCCACAGGGATTATTTGCCAGCAGTTACTTGCCCTCCTCAGGCTTCTCGGTCTGCATTTGCACCGACGGTTTGCTTTTGTCACCGTCCTTGTTGGGTGCATCGTTGGAATCGAAGCAGCCGCTCAACAGAAACATCGAGCAGAACCCCAGACATACACAGATTTTTTTCATGACGATCTCCTGTCAGCAGTGGTATCGCTACCCGGTTCAAGCTTGACCTTGATCCAGCCGGATTGATGTTGATCAAACGCCTTGAACGCCGAAATCGCGTCGGTCAAAGGCTCGTCCTGAGTCAGCACGTTCGCTGGGTCGACGCGCCCGGCGAGGGTCATTTCGATCAGCTTGGGAATGTATTTGCGGTGATGACAGTTGCCCATATTGATGCGCACGTTCTTGTTCATTGCCTCACCGATCGGGAAGCTGTCGAACCCGGCAGGATAGACGCCGATGATGGAAATCGTGCCGGCCTTGGCCACAGCCTTGACCGCCCACTCCAGCGCCTGCGCCGGCGCATCGCCCGGTTGCCACTGCGCAGGATGATGATGGCCGTGATGGGAATGGTTGGCGTCGATGCCCACGGCTTCGATCACCCGATCCACGCCAATTTCCGCAGTCAGGCGCGCAATGGTTTCAACTGGATCTTCTTTCTCGAGGTTGATGCACTCGGCACCCAATGCCTGCGCGCGAGCGAGGCGATCTTCCAGGCCATCAATGGCGAACACCCGGCCGGCGCCCATCAGCTTCGCACTGATAATCGCAAACAGCCCGACCGGTCCGCAGCCGAACACCGCCACCGTGTCGCCGTCCTTGATCCGGGCCATGTCGGCGCCGAACCAGGCAGTGGGAAAAATATCCGACATGGCAATCGCCTGATCGTCGGTGATGGCGTCCGGCAGTTTGATCAGACCAATGTTGGCGAAAGGGATGCGCGCTTTCTCGGCTTGCAGGCCATCGAACGGCCCGGTGGTTTTCGGCCCGCCAAAAAATGACGTGCCAGCGGTTTTACCGTTGGGGTTGGCCACATCACACTGGGCGAAATAGCCGGCGCGGCAGTACGAGCAATTGCCGCAGGCAATGGTCGAGGGAATCAGCACGCGATCGCCGACCTTAAGGTTGCGCACGTCTTCGCCAAGTGCTTCGACGATCCCCACACCTTCATGCCCGAGGATCGTACCGGCCTGCATGTCCGGCGCACTGCCGCGAATGAAATGCAGATCGGTGCCGCAAATGGCCGACGCGGTCAGCCTGACGATGGCATCGGTCGGCGCTTGAATGGTTGGCTCGGGAACATCGTCCAGGCGGATATCGCCGACGCCATGAAATACAACAGCTTTCATCGTTCACCTCCAATTTTCCGGATGTGCGCAAATCAGGGTTCTTAACCCTTACTGTGCTCCGGCGACGAAGGCCCTTCCTTGACGCCGCGCGGGCCGGCGATGCCCCACACGATCAGGCCGAGCACCGGGAATACGATCAAACCGATCGCCCAGGCGGCTTTAACGCCGACGCTTTTGTTGCTGCGAAACACACTGACAATCGCCCACAGGTCGACCAGCAGAATGATCACCGCCACGGCGATGGAGAAGTAACTCGCTGCCTCGTTCATTTCGCAATCCTCCGATGACTTGTAAGCATTGGGCTGTGAGGCTTTTTCAGCGTTCAAAAAAATTGCGGCCCTGCGGCGCCAAAGGTTCAGCCGCCTTCAGGATCCTGGCGGATTACGGAAATCTTGCCGTTGCGCTCGATGATTGCGAATTTGATCTGGTCGATGGTTTCAATGCCCTGACTGGAGCGCGCCGCCTCCATGACATCCGCCTCGACCAGCCGCGCATGGCGCAGGCGTCGGTGCAACAGCTTGCCATTCTCGACAATGATCGTCGGTTCGCCATCGATCAGCCGCGACACCCAACTGGAACGTTGTTTGAGCAGGGAAAAACCGACATCCACAGCGATCAGCGTAATGATCACCAGAAACGCATTGGTCAGAGAAAAATCATCA
Source organism: Pseudomonas sp. CCNWLW23 (assembly GCF_037095675.1). Taxonomy (NCBI): domain Bacteria; kingdom Pseudomonadati; phylum Pseudomonadota; class Gammaproteobacteria; order Pseudomonadales; family Pseudomonadaceae; genus Pseudomonas; species Pseudomonas sp. CCNWLW23. The sequence continues at coordinate 445,906 of NZ_JBAWKM010000002.1, forward strand.
CCGAGCAGCGCTTGCTGGGTGGCTTCACCGATGATCATCAGCAGAACGAAATCAAACGTCGTCAACTCGGCCAGCGAACGCCGGCCGGCAATTTTGAACAGCACCATCAGTGCCAGATACATCGCGAGTGCGCGCAACACCGAGTCCATGGGTCACCTATGGATAAATGAATTGAGTAAGCTTCACATCGCTCGAGCCCGGCACGCGGATATGGCTGCGAAACAGGCCCAATCCGTCACCGCGCAGCGTCACATAGAGCGTCGCCTGGCCTTGGGCATCCGCCTGCAACCACAAGCGCATGCCCTGTTTTGAGCTGCGCATACGCACCGGGGCCGGTTGCATGGTTTCGACGCTGAAGCCATCGAGCATCTCGCCACCGATGTCGAGTTCGACAGTGGCTTCAGGCGCCGTGTGCACGCTGAGTTTCAGCGGGTTGGTCGAGCCGTTGCGGTGGAACATCTCGTACTCGACCTGGACTTTGCCATCGGCGCTGCGGGCGTCCTGCGAACTGAGCACGCCACGGGAAAACAGCCCCAACAGACCCAGCAGCATGCACAGCACCAGCAGATACCAACCAATGTGCTCGAAGCGCCAGACCTTCAACTGATAGGCCATGTCCTCCTGCACCGGGAACTGCCGACTGCGCAGATCGGGATGCTCAGCGTCGTGCTTCATCGGCGCCACCCTCCTTCGCCGCGCAACGCGCGACGGTGATAGTCCGGCAACTGCTGCAGGGCGAATTCAGAAGCGAGGGTCTGCACTTCACTGCGCGATCCGGCAAACCATTGCTGGGTGCTGAACAGAAAATGTTTGTCATCGAACTGGAATGCCCAGGCGAAACACACCGTACCGGCCTTGATGCCATCCATATCGTCGGGTCCGAGAATGCCGGTGGTGGCGACGGCAACGTTGGCGGTGCTGTCGCGCAACGCGCCGATGGCCATTTCACTGGCCACTTCCACGCTGGTCAGATTGAAGGTGTCCATGGTCGCCGGGCTGACGTGCAGCAGGCGCTGCTTGGCTTGCGGCGAATAGACCACATAGCCGCACTCGATCAACTCGCCGCTGCCGGGGACTTCCGACAGCAACATGACGATTTCCCCGGCCGTGCAGGATTCGGCGGTGGTGATGATCAATGAATGTTGGCGCAGGTATTCAATCGTTTCCTTGGCAATGGACATGGCATGCTCTCGAAGCTGTTATTGCCGGTTGACCGCTCGCGGCGCGGATCATTCCGCCGGATTGGATGAGCGTGTAAGCGCCTCTTGCAGAGAAAGTTTTCCGCCCCGTTCGGCGCGATCACCTACCCTCATAGACTGTGTGATCCACTCGAGCCCGCCGCCCCCATGCGCTGTTCATTCAAGTCGTTGTTTTTCATTTTGTTCCTACTGCTCATGCCGGGCAGCGCTGCACTGTGGGCGGCGGACCTTGGCGCACCGGCAAACACAGGCGCAGCGCCGCTACCAGTGATTTCGCAAAGCGATCTGCAAGCCCTGCAACAACGCCTCGACGGGCTCAAGCAGCAGATTTCGGCGGCCAACAATTACAACCAGCTCGAAGGCCCGCAGGATCGGGTGCAGGCGTTCATTCTCGATGTCGATCGGTTGTCGGCAGCGCTGATGCCGCAACAGGCGCAACTGGCGGTGCAACTGGGCGTGCTCGGCACGGCGCCCGACGCCGAGGTGGCCGCCGAGCAAGCCGATATCGTCGCGCAGCGGGCGACGCTGGCGGAGCAGAAAAGCAAGATCGATGGCACCCTGAAAAGCCTCGCTGCACTGAAACAGAACGCCGCCGACCTGATCACGCAAATCGCCGGCATCCGCCGCACCCTGCTGGAAAGCGAACTGACCCTGAGCACGCGCAGCGTATTGAGCCCGTATTTCTGGACACCGCTGGTCAATCCAAGCGAAGACGACCGCCAGCGCCTGCGACTGTTCGTCGAGCAGGTGGCTGACGTATGGGCGACGGTCTGGGCGCCGGGCGAGCGCTTCTACACCTGCGTGCTGGTGTTGTTGGCGCTGCTGATCTGGACCTTCGGCCGACGTCTGGCTGAGCGCGGGCTGACCTGGTTCTGCATTCATCGCGTGGCGGAGGGCCGACTGCGCAGAAGCGCCTTGGCCTTCGCCTCAGCTATCGCGACGTTCGTCACCACCGCCATCGCCCTGAAGCTGTTGTTCTACGCCTGCACCCGCCACGACGCACTGCCGCCGGTGCTGGAAACCTTCTCCGAAGAATTCGAGAAAGTCGTCTATGCCTGCGTGCTGATCACCGGCCTCAGCCGCGCATTGCTCTCCACCGCGCACCCGTCCTGGCGCCTGCCGGCGATTGCCGATCCAGTGGCGCTGGCCCTCAAGCCTTATCCGCGAATCCTCGCCTGCTCGTTGCTGGTGTTGGTGACGCTGGTGCAAGTCGCCAATGCCACAGGCATGAGCAGCCACATCGTGATGGCCGGGCGCGGCGTGATTTCCATGGTGGTGCTGGCGATCATCGGCACGATGCTGTTGCGCGTCGGCAAAGTGCGCAAGGCCTTGGTCGCAGCCAATGACGCGTCGGCTACGAACAGCGTGTTCGCCGGGCTGATTTACAGCGTCGCCAGTCTCTCGATGTTGGTGACGGCCATCGCCCTGCTTGCCGGCTATGTTTCGCTGGCACGGTTCATCAGCTATGAGCTGGTGTGGGGCTATGTCGTGCTGTCGGGCTTCTACTTGCTGATTCAGCTGGTCAAGGACGCCTGTGAGCACCTGTTTTCGCCGAAACACGCGAGCGGCCAGGCGCTCAAGCAATTGCTCGGCGTCAGCGACCGGCGCCTCGAGCAGACGTCGATCCTGTTGTCCGGCGTCAGCCGCGCCGGCCTGATGCTGATGGCGCTGATTTCGTTGTTTGTCGGCGGCATCGGCACCACGCTTGGCCAACTGGTCACCAACATAATGTCGATTCTTGGCGGCGCCGGTTTGCGCAAGCTGAATATTGTCCCGGCGCATCTGCTCAACGCGCTACTGGCACTGCTGATTGGCATCTGGCTGATCCGTGCATTAAGCCGCTGGCTCGACAACGAATTCCTGCCCAAGACCGACATGGACCCGGGCATGTGCGCATCGCTGAGCACGCTGTTTTCCAACATCGGCTACGCCTTTGTGATTCTGCTGACGCTATCGTCGCTGGGCGTGCAGTGGACCAATCTGGCGTGGATCGTCAGTGCGCTATCCGTGGGTATCGGCTTTGGCTTGCAGGAGATCGTCAAGAACTTCGTCTCCGGCCTGATCCTGCTCACCGAGCGCCCGGTAAAAGTCGGCGACCTGATCAGCATCAGCGGCGTCGAGGGCGACATCCGCCGGATCAACGTGCGTGCCACGGAAATCCAGCTCAGCGACCGCTCGATCGTGATCGTGCCCAACTCGCAACTGATCTCGCAGAACCTGCGCAACGTTACCCTCGGCGGCAGTGCTCAAGGCGTGGCATCGCTGGAGCTGGTGTTCCCGCTGGATATCGATCCTGAGCAGGTCAAACAACTGCTGCTGGATGCGTATCACGAGAACGAAACCATCCTCGATAAACCGGCGCCATTCGTGCGTTTCAGCAAATTGTCGCCGGACGGCATAACCCTCACGGTCACCGGCTATGTCGGCAGCCCGAGGATTGTCGGGCTGACCAAGAGCGATTTGTTGTTTGAGGTGTTGAAGCGGTTGGGCGCGGCGGGGATTGCGCTGGCGAAGCCGCCAGCGGCGTGATTCGGTTAGCGCTTGCCCAAGTTGTCGATGCGGGCCGTGCTGCTGCGTGGCGTCAGCTCGAACGGCAAGACGACATGCCGCTCTGTCAGCGGCTGTTTTTCGATCAGGGCAATCAACATTTCGACCGCCCTGGCCCCGAAGGCCTCGGCTGGTTGCGAGATGGTGGTCAGCGGCGGATCGCAGTACGCAGCCATGGGAATGTCATCGAAACCCACCACTGAAATATCCTCGGGCACACGCAGCCCGGCCTGCCGGATGCGCTTGAGCGCACCAATGGCCATTTCATCGTTTTCGCAGAACAGCGCGCTCGGCCGCTCGGCCAATGCGAGCATCTTTTGCGCTCCGGCAAAACCGGCCTCGAGGCTGAAATTGCCATGGCAGATCAGTGCTTCATCGAAGGCAATCCCGGCCTCGCGCAATGCCGCTTCGTAACCTGCCAGTCGATCCAAAGTCAGCGGGCTGTTTTTTGAGCCTTTGATCAGGCCGATACGTCGGTGTCCCAAGGCGATCAGGTGGTCGGTCATGGCTTTGGCGGCGGCGACGTTGTCCAGGCTGATGGTTGGATAACGACCGGCCTTGAGCACTTCGCAGGCGTTAACGATCGGCGGCACATCGGCGTCGGCCGGGGCGTTTTCGAAAGGATCGTAGGCGCGCAACTGGATCACCCCGTCGGCCTGATAAGCGTAAACCAGCTCGGCGAATTGTCGCTCCAGTTCTTCCCGGCCCTGGGTGTCGCACAGCAGCAGGCGATAACCGGCCGCCTGCGCCGCTTGCTGCGCGCCGCTGATGACCCGGGCGAAAAAGGTGTTGGCGATGGTCGGCACCAGAATCACCAGATTGCCGGTGCGCCGCGAACGAAACTGCACGGCCATCAGGTTCGGCCGATAGCCGGCCTGCTCCACGGCGGCCATGACGCGCTCACGGGTTGGCGCGAGCACGCGCTCGGGCGATTTCAAAGTCCTCGAAACCGTCGCCACGGAAACCCCGGCCAGCCGAGCCACTTCGCGAATATTGGACAAAACCACCTCGTTGATTCATGCCGATCAGGCGCGGAGCTTACCGCAGGCGACGAGCGATCGAAACGCTGTCGATCATCCGCTGGCATTTGACACTCGGCTAATTCAAGCCTAGATTTCGCCTACGATGTAACCGGTTACATCGCTCATCAACATTGCATCCAGCTACCGAGACGACTGCCATGTACGCTGCCGCAAAAATAAGAATGGGTTTTGTTGGAGGCGGTGAAGGTTCATTCATTGCCCGTGCCCACCGGCAAGCCGCCGGCCTCGACGGACGCTTCGAACTGGTCTGCGGCGCATTCAGCCGCGACTCGGAGAATAATCAGCGCACCGCTGCGGCCTTGGGTGTCGCGGTCGAGCGTTGCTACGACGACTGGCAAACCCTGCTCGCCCGCGAGGCCGCCCTGCCCGCCGAGCAGCGCATGCAACTGCTGGTCATCGTCACTCCGAATCATCTGCACGCACCGATTGCCCGTGAGGCATTGAGCGCCGGTTTTCACGTGTTCAGCGAGAAACCCGCGGCGCTGAACCTCGCCGAGGTGCAGGCGCTGCGCTCGGTGGTCAACAGCAGCCAGCGAATTTACGGGCTGGCGCACACCTACCTCGGTTACGCGATGGTCTGGCAGGCCCGCGAAATGGTCGCCAGCGGCGTGCTCGGGCGCGTGCGCAAAGTTCTCGTCGAGTACCCGCAAGGCTGGCTCAGCACCGATGTCGCCGGGCAAGGCAACAAGCAGGCCGGCTGGCGCGACGACCCGACGCAATCCGGGATCGGCGGCTGCATCGGCGATATCGGCACTCATGCGTTTTCCCTCGCCGAGTTCGTTGCCGGCCAGTCGATCCAGTTCATCAGCGCAATGCTTGGCTCGCATGTCGAGGGTCGGCAACTGGATGACGATGTGGCGATGCTGTTCAAAATGCGCGACGGCGCCAGTGGTGTATTGCTCGCCAGCCAGGTCTGCGCCGGTGAGGAAAACCCGCTGAAGATCCGCGTCTACGGTGACAAGGGTGGGCTGGAGTGGCGCCAAGAGGACCCGGCGAGCCTGATTCATCGACCGTTGAACGAGCCGATGCGCGTTCTGCGCTCCGGAGTCGGTCAGCCGTGGCTGTGTGCCGCCGCAACCCGACGCATGCGCCTGCCTGCGGGGCATCCCGAAGGTTATCTGGAAGCCATGGCCAACCTGTACGGCGATCTCGCCGAAGCGATTGTTCATGGCGCCGAGGGCCATCAGGCACCGGGCGTACCGGGCATCGAGACCGGCCTGCGCGGCATGGCCTTCATTGAAACCGCGATCGCCAATCACCTTGGCAATGAAAAGTGGAGCGAGATCCCCGGCCCACTGACAGGAGCCCAGCACAATGAACAGTGATCAGCAAAATTCGACTGGCCTGAAAGGTCCGGGGATTTTCCTCGCGCAATTCATCGCCGACGAAGCGCCTTTCGACTCCCTCGCCAACATCGCCGAATGGGCGGCCTCGCAAGGCTACAAAGCCATTCAGGTACCGACCCTCGGCACACGGTTCATCGATTTGCAGCGCGCCGCTGAGAGCCAGGATTACTGCGACGAACTCATCGCCGTGTGCGCCCGCGCCGGTGTGGTGATCAGTGAGCTGTCGACGCACCTGCAAGGGCAATTGGTCGCGGTTCATCCGGCGTTCGACAGCCTGTTCGACGACTTCGCCCCGCCAGCGTTGCGCGGCAAGCCGCAGGAGCGCACCGAGTGGGCCATTGAGCAGTTGAAACTGGCCGCTCGTGCCAGCAAGCGTTTGGGACTTACGGCCCATGCGACCTTCTCCGGCGCCCTCCTCTGGCCTTACGTGTATCCGTGGCCACAGCGTCCGGCCGGTTTGGTCGAGCAAGGTTTCGCCGAACTGGGCAAGCGCTGGCTGCCGATTCTCGACTGCTTCGAAGAGGCTGGCGTTGATCTGTGCTACGAAATCCATCCCGGCGAAGACTTGCATGACGGCGCGTCGTTCGAGCAGTTTCTTGAAGCGGTGAATCATCACCCCCGCGCCGCAATTCTGTATGACCCGAGCCACCTGCTGCTGCAGCAAATGGACTACCTCGGCTTCATCGACCGCTACCACCAACGCATCCGCATGTTTCACGTCAAGGATGCCGAGTTCCGCCCCGATGCGCGCTCCGGCGCCTACGGCGGGTATCAGGGCTGGGTCGAGCGTCCCGGGCGCTTTCGCTCGCTGGGCGACGGCCAGATCGATTTCAAATCGATCTTCAGCAAATTGTGCCAATACGACTTCAACGGCTGGGCCGTGCTGGAGTGGGAGTGCTGCCTGAAAGACTCCGCACAAGGCGCGGCGGAAGGAGCGGCGTTCATCGAGCGACACATGATCCGCAAGACCGCCAAGGCCTTCGACGATTTCGCCGGGGTCAGCGCCGATGCCGCTTCCAACCGGCGCCTGCTCGGCCTGACTGACGACTGATTCATCCGCGTTACCGACATAAAAACAATACGGTGATCTGAAATGAACGTAATGAATGCGCGACTCAGCGTGATGATGTTTTTGCAGTTCTTTATCTGGGGCGGCTGGTTCGTCACCCTCGGCACTTTTCTGGCGACAACGCTGGCCGCCAGCGGTGGTCAGGTCGGCATGGCCTTTGCCACGCAATCCTGGGGCGCGATTCTGGCGCCGTTTGTCATTGGCTTGATTGCCGACCGTTTCTTCAATGCCGAACGCATTCTGGCAGTGCTGCATCTGCTTGGCGCAGTGTTGCTCTATCAGCTCTATCGCGCGGCAGACTTCAGCGCGTTTTATCCCTATGTGCTCGCCTACATGATGGTCTACATGCCGACATTGGCACTGGTGAATGCCGTGGCGTTCCGCCAGATCAAAGACCCTGCGCTGGAGTTCTCGCGCATTCGCGTGTGGGGCACGGTGGGCTGGATCGTTGCCGGCGTGGTGATCAGCTTCGTGTTCGCCTGGGACTCGCAGCAAAGCATCGCGGCCGGAGGCTTGCGCAATACGTTCCTGATGTCCGCCCTCGCATCGCTGCTGTTGGGGCTTTACAGCTTCAGCCTGCCGAGCACCGCGCCGCTGAAAACCGCAGCCGGCTCATCAAGCCTCAAGCAGATGCTCGGCGTCGATGCGTGGGGTTTGCTCAAGGATCGCAGCTATCTGGTGTTCTTCCTCGCCTCGATCCTGATCTGCATTCCGCTGGCCTTCTATTACCAGAATGCCAATCCGTTTCTGGCCGAGATAGGCGTGACCAACCCGACAGCGAAGATGGCCATCGGTCAGGTGTCGGAAGTGCTGTTCATGTTGCTGTTGCCGCTGTTCATCCATCGCTTCGGCATCAAGATCGCCCTGCTGGTCGGCATGGCTGCCTGGGCGTTGCGTTACGTACTGTTTGCCTTCGGCAATAACGACGATCAGGCATACATGCTGCTGATCGGCATTGCCCTGCACGGCGTGTGCTATGACTTCTTCTTCGTGTCCGGGCAAATCTACACCGATGCCAAGGCACCGGAACGCTTCCGCAGCTCGGCGCAAGGTTTGATCACCTTGGCTACGTACGGATTGGGCATGTTGATTGGTTTCTGGATCGCGGGACGGATTACCGACCACTTCACATCAAGCGCAGGGCATGACTGGAGAAGCATCTGGCTGTTCCCCGCCGGTTTTTCCGTGGCGGTATTGCTGTGTTTCTGGGCGACATTCAAGAGCCGCGATCGCGACAAGGCCGTGCTGCCGAGTGCGGTTTAGAGCAGAGTTGTAAAGCGTGAATAGAACGAATGCCGCCTGTGGTTGAGGCGGCATTCGTTATCGATGCTCATCGTTGCGCTCAAGCGGTGCGACGTTCGAGCAGACGGTCAGCGCCACCTTCGGCGACCCGATTGCCTTGCAGATGATCGGAGCCATCAGAGGCTACTGCATCGCTGAACAGTGGATCGGTTTCGGTTGCGGCTACTGCATCGCTGAACAGCGGGTCAGTTTCGGTTGCGGCTACTGCGTCGCTGAACAAGCGGTCCGTTTGAGTGGAGGCGACCGCGTCGCTGAACAGTGGGTCGGTTTCGGTGGCGGCGAAGGCATTCAGTGCAAAAACCGAGAAAGCGATACCGAGGATAGTCTGGCGTTTCATGATGATGTGCTCCGAATTGCAGTGGTTGGGTATGGAGCCGATCTTACGCCGCGCTATGAATATGAGAACTTCATTGACTTAATGGTTGTTATTGACGCAATCAATGGTTGATCGAGCATGAGCCGCTATTGGATCGATCTTCATGCTGTTGCTTACGTCATTAAGCGAAACGCCCTACAAAGTCGAAAGCATAAAACCGACAATCTCGTTTTTGACAGTTTTTTGCACACAAAAAAAGACCCGTATCAGTCGAAACCGAAACGGGTCTTTCCCCACTTAGACGACCTTATTTCAAGTCGTCAAAGTGGTCTCGCAGGAACTCGTAAAAGCGCAAGGCTTTCAACAATCTCCATACAAGGCTCAGCGTACGCAGCAGAAGCTTCATACGTTTTGGCCTCCAGGGCTGGCGGCCAAACCTCCAGCAAACTTACCGGACCATGCGTGCCTTCAGCCTACATGTTGGTGTAGCTAGTGAGGCGGCCGGTTGAAATCCCTCCGAGACATCATTCCGGCGCGGGTGCGAATCCGCGTCAGAGGGCGTGAAACCTTTTGCGCCCCCAGCCAAACCTCACAGCTCTACCAACAAGATGAGCGCAGGCATCTTAACGCAGAAATCAGAAGAGAAAACCCGAGTAGCCAAGGTTATTCTGCGGCTACGCCTGAACCTTTGTAAAACCGTATTTCTGACAATGTTTATTGACAGACCTGAATTCAGTTACATGCGTTGGACGTTCCGAAAAAACCTCGCACATCACGCTAAACCTTCGTTGCACTGACGGGAGAAACTCAATACCATGCGCGGACATGTTGGTGTGGCTAGTGAAGCACATGGCCTCGGCTCCAAACCGAGGATTGAAAAACCGCCCCGCGAAGGCGGTTTTTTTTCGTCTGCGTTTTGTGGTCCCACCCCATCCAGGACACATTGCCTGACTCGATCCCCCTGCGCACCTGCACAAATCTTCTAAACACTCTCCTCCTCCACGCGGTACTTTAGAAACGCCCCTGCTCAACCGCCCTATGGAGTCCTCCCATGGACAAACGCAACTGGATCTCTCTCTCCCAGGATGTCGATACCGGGATCGAGTCGATTCGTGCGCATTTCCGTGGCCATGCTTACGATCCGCACTGGCATGACAGCTTTCTCGTCGGCGTTACCGAGCAAGGGGTCCAGCAGTTCAATTGTCGCCGGGTGCGTCATCGCAGTACGCCGGGGCATGTGTTTCTGCTTGAGCCGGGAGAAATCCACGATGGCCATGCGCCGACCGAGGATGGCTTTACCTACTCGATGCTGTACCTCGATCCGCACTGGCTGGAGCGCGAATTGCACGCGCTGTTCGAAGAAGCGCCCGCTGACAGTCAGCCAGGATTTGCCGACACCCTGAGCCACGATCCGCGCCTGTCGACGGCGATCGTGCAAGCCTTCCATGCTTTGCATGACGGCGATCTGCGCATCGTCCGGCAGACTGCACTGGATGGCCTGCTGGCGTCCCTCACCCGCCATCTCGACTGGCGCAAGCGTCAGGACTTCGATCCGCGCCTGCCACTGGTTGCGCAGGTTGCGCGCGACTATCTGCATGCCCATACCTACGAAGACATCGGCCTCGACGACCTAGCGCAAGCCTGTGGTGTCGATCGTTTTCGCTTGACCCGCGCGTTCAAGGCCGCTTTCGGTCTGGCACCCCACGCTTACCTGATCCAACTGCGCCTGGCCAAGGCGCGGCAATTGCTCGCGCGCGGCGAGACGCCAGCGCAGGTGGCCAGCGTGCTTGGTTTTGCCGATCAGAGTCATCTGGGGCGCTGGTTCCGCCGCGCCTATCAATTGACCCCGGCGGACTACCGCAAACGCTGCTCAAATCTTCCAGACTGAGGCCTGCCCACTGACGATCATGGTGTCCTGTTTCGACTTTCAGGAATCTGCACCATGGCTTCTTTACTGCCCTTTCTGCTGTTTGCTTTCGTCGCCTCGATCACGCCGGGGCCGACCAATATTCTGGTGCTGAGCCACAGTTCGCGGCGCGGGTTGATCGCCACGTTGCCGATCATTTTTGGCGCCTGTGCGGCGGCGGCGCTGATTGTGCTGGTGGTCGGGCTCGGTGCTGGCGAAACCCTGTTGCGCTTTCCGCGCGTGCAGCAAGCCATGGCCTGGGCTGGCGTGCTCTGGTTGAGCTGGCTGGCGTGGCAGATCTTTCGCAGCCCGCCGCCATCGCTGGACCCAAATGCTGCACAGGAACAAGGCTTGAGCGTCTTCGGCGCGGCGCTGCTGCAACTGGTCAATCCGAAGGTGTGGATGATGGCTGTGGCCGTGGTCAGCGTATTCGTTGGCGGCGGCGACAAGACCCTGCGCCTGCTGGTGTTGTCGCTGGCATTTCTGCTGGTGTCGCTGCCGTGCATGACGCTCTGGGCGCTGCTCGGCGTTGGCAGCGCGCGGTTGCTCAGCTCACCGCAAGCGTTCAAGCGAATGAACGCGGCACTGGCCCTTCTTCTGCTGCTCTCGGCCTGGCTGGCCGTGTTGGTCTAATGCCCGGTGGCTTGCCGGTATTCGCGTGGTGTAAACCCGGTCGAGGCCTTGAACTGACGGGTGAAAGCGCTGTGATCGGTGTAGCCGCATTGCAGCGCAACCTCGGTAATCGGCAAGTCGCTGTGCAGCAATCGATGCGCGTGTTCCAGGCGGACTTTCTGAATCATCTGCCGTGGTGTCAGGTGGAAAACGCGTTTGCAATAGCGCTCCAGTTGCGCCACGGATATCCCGGCGATCCGCGTCAGTTCACCCAGCGTCACCCGCCGGTTGAAGTTGCCGCGGATGTATTCATCGACCGCCGCCAGGCGCTCGAACGCCGGGTGGGTTTCGCTGGCTGACTGCAGATCCACCGAGATCCCCACCAGGCCGATGATCGTCCCGTCACGGTTGTAGATCGGCCTCTTGTGAGTCAGGCACCAGCCCGGCTCGCGACTGCCATACAGGTGCAGTTCGAGCTGATCCTCCAACACAAAACCTTCCTCCAGCACCTTGCGATCCTGCTCGGTGTAACCCGGGCCCAACTGCGCCGGGAACACTTGCGCGCTGGTCTTCCCCAGCAACGGGCGCAGGTCCTTCAAGCCACAACGCTGCACCAGCGTGCGGTTGGCCAGCACATAGCGCGCGTGCAGATCCTTGATGAAGATCGCCGCATTCGGGATCACATCGAGTATCGGCAACAGCTGCGCGGCACCGGCGACCATCTCTTCGAGGGTCTGCGCCCGCAAGCCGTCAGTGCCCTGGCACAGGATCGAAAACGCTGACTGCATCAAACACTTCCCCTCGAGTAGAACCACCGCAAATGTCAGTCGCCAGCAGATTGCAGCAACGTCACGGCCCTGTCGAGGCCCAGCAATCGCCAGCGCCATTGTGCTGAATTCGTCATCGATCCCGGCATAAAACATCAATCGCCGCCACTGCCGAGCGGTGCAAAGTCTGCTCGTCCCCGTGACACAACTGCCTATCCAATAACTCACAAGAAGGCGATGCCATGTCAGGCCAAGGCAAGTTCAAAAAACAGCTTTCATTGATCGACCTCACCTTTATCGGACTCGGCGCGATCTTCGGCTCCGGCTGGTTGTTCGCCGCCAGCCATGTCTCGGCGATTGCCGGTCCGGCGGGGATTTTTTCCTGGTTGCTGGGCGGTTTCGCCGTGTTGCTGCTGGGCATCGTCTACTGCGAACTGGGCGCGGCATTGCCCCGTGCCGGCGGTGTGGTGCGCTACCCGGTTTATTCCCACGGCCCGCTGCTCGGCTACCTGATGGGCTTCATTACGCTGATTGCGTTTTCCAGTCTGGTGGCGATCGAAGTGGTCGCCTCGCGCCAATACGCGGCGGCGTGGTTTCCCGGCCTGACCAAGGCTGGCAGTGGCGATCCGACGATCCTCGGCTGGCTGGTGCAGTTCGGCCTGCTCTGCGTGTTTTTCCTGCTCAACTACCGCAGCGTGAAGACCTTCGCCAAGGCCAACAATCTGGTCAGCGTGTTCAAATTCATCGTGCCGTTGCTGGTCATCGGCGTGCTGTTCACTTTCTTCAAACCGGAGAACTTTCAGGTTCAGGGATTCGCTCCATTCGGCCTGTCCGGCGTGGAGATGGCGGTCTCTGCCGGGGGGATCATCTTTGCCTACCTGGGCCTGACGCCGATCATTTCCGTGGCCAGCGAAGTGAAAAATCCACAGCGCACCATTCCCATCGCGCTGATTCTCTCGGTGCTGCTGTCGACTCTGATCTACGTGCTGCTGCAAATGGCCTTTCTCGGCAGCATCCCGACGGAAATGCTCGCCAACGGCTGGGCTGGCATCAGCAAGGAATTCGCCCTGCCCTATCGCGACATCGCTCTGGCGCTCGGTGTCGGCTGGCTGGCGTATCTGGTGGTTGCCGATGCGGTCATTTCGCCGAGCGGCTGCGGCAACATCTACATGAATGCCACGCCGCGAGTGATCTACGGCTGGGCGCAGACCGGCACCTTCTTCAAGGTCTTCACCCACATCGATGAAAAGTCCGGCATCCCGCGTCCGGCGCTGTGGCTGACTTTCGCCCTGTCGGTGTTCTGGACCCTGCCATTCCCGTCGTGGGAAGCGCTGATCAACGTGGTCTCCGCCGCGCTGGTGTTGAGCTATGCGGTGGCGCCTGTATCGGTTGCGGCGCTGCGGCGCAATGCGCCGGACATGCCGCGCCCGTTCCGGGTCAAGAGCATGGGCCTGCTCGGGCCGGTGTCGTTCATCATCGCCGCGCTGATCGTTTACTGGTCGGGCTGGAACACCGTGTCGTGGCTGCTCGGCCTGCAAATCCTGATGTTTGTCATCTATCTGTTCTGTGGCCGCTTTGTGCCGACCGCACACCTGAGTCTGGCGCGTCAGGTGCGTTCATCGGCGTGGCTGATCGCCTTCTACGCGGTGACTATCGTGCTGTCGAAACTCGGCACCTTCGGTGGCCTGGGTATCCTCACCCATCCGTTCGACACGATCGTCGTCGCCGCTTGCGCCACCGGCATTTACTACTGGGGCGCAGCGACCGGCGTGCCTGCCCATCTGCTGCGCCTGGACGACGAGGACGAAGAAAGCGACAGCCCTGCGCCCTCGTCCACCGTCAGCGCCCGCCCTGCCGGCGCCTACTGAAATCATCCAACGGGATCTCTTCATGAAACGAGTACACGTCATTGATTCCCACACCGGCGGCGAGCCGACGCGGCTGGTGATGAGCGGCTTCCCCGAGCTGTCCGGCAACAGCATGGTCGATAAACGCGATGCCCTGCGCAGCCAGCACGATCAGTGGCGCCGCGCCTGTCTGCTCGAGCCGCGTGGCAACGATGTTCTGGTCGGCGCGCTGTATTGTCCGCCGGTGTCGGCAGACGCCACCTGCGGGGTGATCTTCTTCAACAACGCCGGATACCTGGGCATGTGCGGCCACGGCACCATCGGCCTGATCAATTCGTTGCAGCATCTGGGGAAAATCCAGCCGGGCGTACACAAGATCGACACGCCGGTGGGGCAAGTCAGCGCGACTTTGCACGACGATGGCTCGGTCACCCTGGGCAACGTGCCCGCCTACCGCTATCGCAAACAGGTGCCGGTGGAGGTGCCGGGTTATGGCCGCGTGGTCGGCGATATCGCCTATGGCGGCAACTGGTTTTATCTGGTCTCCGAGCATGGCCAGAGGTTAACGATGGACAACGTCGAACACCTGACCGCGTACACCTGGGCGATGCTCAAGGCGCTGGAAGATCAGGGCATTTTTGGCGAAGACGGCGCGGTCATCGACCACATCGAACTGTTCGCCGATGACGATCGGGCCGACAGCCGCAACTTCGTCATGTGTCCCGGCAAAGCCTACGACCGCTCACCGTGCGGCACCGGCACCAGCGCCAAACTTGCCTGCCTGGCCGCCGACGACAAGTTGCAAGCGGGCGCGCCATGGATCCAGGCGAGCATTACCGGCAGCCAGTTCGAAGGGCGCTTCGAATGGGAGGGCGAACGCATTCGCCCGTTCATCACCGGCCGCGCCTACATGACCGCCGACAGCACCTTGCTGATCGACGACAGCGACCCGTTCGCGTGGGGCATCTGAGCCGCCACGCCGATTTTTCACTTCGAATCAAACGAAATGCCAAGGAGTTGAATCATGAGCGACAACATCTTCACCGGCTGCATGCCGGCCCTGATGACCCCATGCACCGCCCAGCGCAAACCGGACTTCGATGCGCTGGTGGCCAAGGGACGCGAGCTGATCGATGTCGGCATGAGCGCCGTGGTCTACTGCGGCTCGATGGGCGACTGGCCGCTGCTGACTGAAGCCGAGCGTCAGGAAGGCGTGGCGCGGCTGGTCGCTGCCGGGGTGCCGACCATCGTCGGCACCGGCGCGGTGAATACCCGTGAAGCGGTTTCCCACGCAGCGCATGCGGCGAAAGTCGGCGCGCAAGGCTTGATGGTCATCCCGCGCGTGCTGTCCCGTGGCGCTTCGGCGACGGCGCAAAAGGCCCACTTCGCCGCGATCCTGCAAGCCGCACCGAACTTGCCGGCGGTGATCTACAACAGCCCTTATTACGGCTTCGCCACCCGCGCCGATCTGTTTTTCGAACTACGCCGCGAGTACCCGAACCTGATCGGTTTCAAGGAATTCGGCGGCGGCGCGGACCTGCGCTACGCGGCCGAGAACATCACCTCCAAGGATGACGACGTGACGCTGATGGTCGGCGTCGACACGCAAGTGGTGCACGGCTTCGTCAACTGCAACGCCACCGGCGCCATCACCGGCATCGGCAACGCCCTGCCCCGCGAAGTGCTGCAACTGGTAGCGCTGAGCAAGCAGGCCGCGCAAGGCAATGCCAAGGCCCGGCGCCAGGCGCGGGAGCTGGAGTCGGCGCTGGCGGTGCTGTCCTCGTTCGACGAAGGTTGCGATCTGGTGCTGTATTACAAGCATCTGATGGTGCTCAACGGCGACAAGGAATACACCCTGCACTTCAATGAAACTGATGTGCTGAGCGACTCGCAACGGCGCTATGCCGAGAAGCAGTATTCGCTGTTCCGTCACTGGTACGAAAACTGGTCCGCCGAGCAGAACTTCGCCTGACCACCACCTGCCGCGAGTCATCACGATTCGCGGCAGGCCTCGCTCATTTCACAGGAAGACACCATGACTCTGACGGGCAACATGCTGATCGGCCAACAATCCGTGACGGGCCATCGTCCAGCCTTTCGCGGGATTGATCCGGCGACCAACCAGGCACTTGAACCGCAGTTCGCCGGGGCGTCAGCCGAACAGGTGGAACAGGCGTGCGCCCTGGCCTGGACGGCGCAAGACGCGTACCGCGAAACCAGCCTGAGCACCCGTGCGGCATTTCTCGAAAGCATTGCCGAACACATCGAAAACCTTGGCGATGAACTGATCGAACGCGCCCACGGCGAAACCGGTCTGCCGCGTGCACGCCTTCAGGGCGAACGTGGCCGCACCTGCTCGCAATTGCGCCTGTTCGCCCGCACGGTGCGCGCCGGTGAATGGCTCGACTTGCGCGTCGACAGTGCGCAACCGCAACGCCAACCGCTGCCGCGCTCCGACTTGCGCCAGCGGCAGATTGCCTTGGGGCCGGTCGCGGTGTTCGGCGCGAGCAACTTTCCGCTGGCATTTTCCGTGGCCGGTGGCGACACCGCCGCAGCACTGGCGGCCGGTTGCCCGGTGATCGTCAAGGCGCACAGCGCCCATCCGGGCACCAGCGAACTGGTCGGCCGCGCAGTCGCGCAAGCGGTCAAAGCCTGCGCTCTGCCCGAGGGCGTGTTTTCCTTGTTGTTCGATTCTGGCTACGAAGTCGGCATCGCATTGGTCAGCGACTGGCGCATCAAAGCCGCTGGTTTCACCGGCTCGCGCACTGGCGGTCTCGCTTTGATGAAAGCCGCGCAAGCGCGGCCGGAGCCGATCCCGGTGTATACGGAAATGAGCTCGATCAACCCGGTATTGCTGTTTCCCGCCGCGCTGGAAAATCGCGCGCAGGCGTTGGCCGAAGGGTTTGTCGCGTCGCTGACACTGGGCGCCGGGCAGTTCTGCACCAACCCGGGATTGCTGATTGCCCGCAAAGGCCCGGCGCTCGACGGGTTTCTCGGCGCGGTAGCGGAACTGATCCCGCGCAGCGCGGCGCAAACCATGCTCACGCCCGGCATCTTCGGCGCCTATCAAGCAGGCGTGACCGCTCTGCAAGACAACCCCCGTGCACGCGCGATAGCGGTTGGCCAAGTCGGCAGCGGCCCGAATCAGTGTCAGACGCATGTCTTCAGCACCGATGCAGCGGATTTTCTCGACGATCAGCGTTTGCAGGCTGAGGTGTTCGGCGCGACATCGCTGATCGTGCAATGCAGCAGTGACGAAGAAATCCGTCAGGTCTGCGCCCATCTCGAAGGTCAACTGACCGCGACCCTGCACATGGATGACGCCGACCTTGCACTGGCGCGTTCGTTGCTGCCAACCCTGGAGCGCAAGGCCGGTCGCTTGCTGGTCAATGGCTGGCCGACCGGCGTGGAAGTCTGCGATGCAATGGTGCATGGCGGGCCTTACCCGGCGACCTCGGATGCGCGCAGCACCTCGGTGGGCACTGCGGCGATCCTGCGTTTCCTGCGGCCGGTGTGCTATCAGGATTTCCCCGACAGCTTGCTGCCGACGGCGCTGCAACAGACCAATCCGCTCAACCTTCGGCGCTTGCTCGATGGCCAACGGGAAGCGACACGCCATGGCGAATAATCCTTCGCACGACATCGCCGTGGTCGGCGCCGGCATCATTGGCGTGGCTTGCGCACTGCGCCTGGCCCGCCAGAGTTTGCGCGTGGTGGTCATCGATGAGCAGGAACCGGGGCATGGCGCTTCGTTCGGCAACGCCGGACATCTGGCCACCGAGCAGGTGTTTCCGATCGCTGATGTTTCGATCCTCAAGCGCTTGCCAGCCATGCTGATGGACCCGATGGGGCCGCTACGCCTGGACTGGAAATATCTGCCGCGCGCCCTGCCGTGGTTCACCCGCTTGCTGCTGAATCTGCGGTCTGAACCTTTTCAGAAAACCGTCGCCGGCCTGCGCGCGCTCAATGAAAGCAGTCTCGACGCGTGGCAGCGCTTGCTCAGCGATATCCAGCGCCCGGATCTGCTCAAGGTTGACGGCTCGTTACTGGTCTTCGAAAAACCTGAATCGCGGCAATCCCTCGAAGCCTTGCAGGCACGCCTGAATCAGCAGCAGGTGCCGGTGGACTATTGGCAGGCGGGGGCGATCCGCGAAACGGCGCCGCAGCTCAGCGAACAGATTCAGGGCGGACTGTTTTTCCCGCGCACCGGGCATTTCCTTGATCCCTATCGGGTGGTCTGCGCACTGGTCGAAGCGGCTCGCAGCAGCGGCGTGAGTTTTCTCCAGCAGCAGGTTCAGGGCGGCTGCGTGCAGGAGAACGGTGTTTTATTAGTGACCGGTAATGGCGGGGTAACGGCCAGACGCGTGTTACTGGCCTGCGGTGCGCATTCGGCGAAACTGACTGCCGCGCTGACTGGCAAGCAGGTACCGTTGGACACCGAACGTGGCTATCACCTGATGCTGCCGCACGAGCATGATCGCCTGCCCTTCCCCGTCACCTCGCTGGAACGCAAATTCATCATGACGCCGATGCGCGAAGGCCTGCGCCTGGCCGGCACGGTCGAATTCGCCGGGCTGGAGCGGCCGGCGAACATGGCACGCGCCTGGCAGTTGCAGCGCCTGAGCCAAGGCCTGTTTCGCAAGGATCTGAACGCTGATGGCGCCACACCGTGGATGGGCTTTCGCCCGTCGCTGCCGGATTCCCTGCCAGTGATCGATCAGGTTTGCGCCGGCAAGGTCTTGCTTGCCTTCGGTCATCAGCATCTGGGCCTGACTCAAGCGGCGCTGACGGCGGAATTGATCGGGCAGATGGTCTCAGGCGCGGCTCTCGCGCTGCCGAGTGTCGACGCCTACCGACTGGCACGTTTCTAAGCGTGCTTCAGCGCGTCGCCGTGATGCATGGCCAGGTGGCCGGTCTTGTCGCTCTTGACCTCGTACTGCGGCGCGTCTTTCGAAGCCGGCCGGTGGCGGCCCATGAACTCGGTATCGCGAGTGTGCACCTTGACCACTTTGCCGTGGATCTCGCCGGCCTCGGAATTCCAGCGCACCGCTTCGCCGACCTTGAATGAACTGCTCATCATTGCGTCCTCGCCTCTGGCTGTTGATTTATGGAGCCGCGCGCGTCGGAGAAATTCCGCTTTTTTGCGAGGCGACCGAAGGCAGGCAAAAAAATCGAACGGCGAAAATCGCCCGCACCTCCAACCTGCACAAGCCGTAGAAAACGGCCATGACGAGGTGTGAGATGAATAACGATCAAGGCAAGCAAGGTGACGATCCGCTCCCAACCACGCCCGACCCGCTGAGTCCGGGGCGTACCGAGGTCGATCCGATGAAGGAACGCGGCATCGACGAGCTACCCGACAACGAAGGCGAAATCCCGCTGGATGATGACAGTACCGGCCTGGATCCGGAGCGCGTACGTCAGGAAACCGATAACGCCGAGATGGACGACCAGCCCAATCCGCGTTGAGCCTGAAACGGCAGCCATACGGCTGCCTTTCGGTTGCGCAATCAACAGCAGAATCAGGCAAGCATTTCACAGAAATGCACTACCTCGCGCTCCGACCCAGGCGCAACAATGGGCGTCCGACAACCCCATGGAGGATGCTCACATGCTCGTACAAGCCTACGGCGCCCACGCTGGCGACAAACCTCTTGAACCGATGCAGATCAACCGCCGTGCCCCGGCGGCGCACGACGTGCAGATCGATATCGCCTTCTGCGGCATCTGCCATTCCGACTTGCATCAGGTGCGCGCCGAATGGGCTGGCACGCAATTCCCTTGCGTGCCCGGCCATGAAATCGTCGGCCGCGTCTCGGCGGTCGGCGATCACGTCAAAAACTACAAGGTCGGCGATCTGGTCGGTGTCGGCTGCATCGTCGACAGCTGCCAGCACTGCGATGACTGCGAGTCCGGTTTGGAAAACTACTGTGACGGCATGATCGGCACCTACAACTTCCCGACCCCGGACGCACCGGGCTGGACTCTCGGTGGTTACTCGCAAAACATCGTCGTGCACGAGCGCTATGTGTTGCGCATCCGTCATCCCGAGGCGCAACTGGCAGCCGTCGCACCGCTACTCTGCGCCGGCATTACCACCTACTCGCCGCTGCGCCAGTGGCACGCTGGCCCCGGCAAGAAAGTCGGCGTGGTCGGCATCGGTGGCCTGGGCCACATGGGCATCAAACTGGCCCACGCCATGGGCGCCCATGTCGTCGCATTCACCACTTCCGAATCCAAGCGTGAAGCGGCCAAGGCACTGGGCGCGGACGAAGTGGTGGTGTCACGCAATGCCGAGGAAATGGCGGCACACACCAAGAGCTTCGACTTCATCCTCAATACCGTCGCAGCGCCGCACGATCTCGACGCGTTCCTGGTTCTGCTCAAGCGCGACGGCGCGTTGACCCTGGTCGGAGCGCCCGCATCGCCGCATCCGTCGCCGAACGTGTTCAACCTGATCACCAAGCGGCGCACCATTGCCGGTTCAATGATCGGCGGCATTCCCGAAACTCAGGAAATGCTGGATTTCTGCGCCGAGCACGGCATCGTTTCCGACATCGAATTGATCCGCGCCGACCAGATCAACGAGTCCTATGAGCGCATGCTCAAGGGCGACGTGAAATACCGCTTCGTCATCGACAACGCAACGCTCGCCGGCTAAGCACAAGCGCCCATCGGCAGCGCAATGCTGCCGATGGCACGAGTAATTCCATCCCGTAATTGACAGCGCCAGCGTTGCTCGCCAGAGTCGCACCCCTTTTTTCCACCGCAGGGTGAACAGGGGTTTGCGTTGAACCAACAGACATTGTCCATGCGTCTTGAACGCGTCGCCGCACATGTGCCGCTTGGCGCGAGACTGGCCGATATCGGCTCCGATCACGCTTACCTGCCGGTGGCCTTGCTGCGCCGGGGCCTGATAACAGCAGCGGTCGCTGGCGAGGTCGCGTTGACGCCGTTCCACGCGGCGCAACGCACCGTCAATGACAACGATCTGCAGGGGCAGATCAGCGTGCGTCTGGCCGATGGCCTGGCGGCGATCAGGCCTGACGACGGCATCAGCGCCATCACCCTGTGCGGCATGGGCGGCGAAACCATTCGCGATATTTTCGACAGTGGCAAGGCCCATCTCAGTGGCCACGAACGCTTGATCCTGCAACCCAACGGCGGCGAGCAAGCGCTGCGCCAGTGGTTGATGGATGACGGCTACCGCATCGTTTGCGAAGAAGTGCTGCACGAGAACCGCTTCGACTACGAAATTATCGTTGCCGAGCGGGCCTCTGATCCGGTGACTTACGATGCCAGGGAACTGTTTTTCGGACCGCTGCATCTGCAGGCACGCTGCCCGGCATTTCTGCACAAATGGCAACGCAGGCTGAGTCAGCGGCAGAAGACGTTGGGGCAGTTTACGCGAGCGCAACAGGCGTTGCCGGAGGATAAAATTCTTGCGCTGAAGCAAGAGGTGCAGTGGATCAGCGAATTGCTCGGGTGACTGTGCCGCCGTCTTCGCGAGCAGGCTCGCTCCCACAGGAAATTGCATTTCTCCTGAGGGAACACGGTCAACTGTGGGAGCGAGCCTGCTCGCGAAAGCGGTGGGTCAAGCTACACAGCAACCAAGTTGGCCGCAGCCGTCGGAAAAACAAAAAGCCTGCTGTTAAAAGCAGGCTTTTTCGTGGGTGGTGAACTTACTTCTGCTGCGTCAGCGCCGAGTAGCTGTTCATCAGGTTGCGGTAGTTAGGAATGCGCTGCGACAACAGATTGCCCAGGCCTTCAATGTCGTTGCGCCAGTCGCGGTGCAGTTCGCAGGCCACCGAGAACCAGTTCATCATCTGCGCGCCAGCCTGAGTCATGCGGCTCCATGCGGCTTGCTGCACGGTCGTGTTGAAAGTGCCGGACGCATCGGTGACCACGAACACATCAAAACCTTCCGCCAGCGCCGACAAGGTCGGGAACGCTACACACACATCCGTGACCACACCGGCAATGATGATCTGCTTGCGCCCGGTGGCCTTGATCGCCTTGACGAAGTCCTCGTTGTCCCAAGCGTTGATCTGGCCTGGACGAGCGATGTACGGCGCGTCCGGGAACATCTCTTTCAGCTCCGGCACCAGCGGGCCGTTCGGGCCTTGTTCGAAGCTGGTGGTGAGGATGGTTGGCAGGTCGAAGAACTTGGCCAGATCCGCCAGCGCCAGCACGTTGTTCTTGAACTCGTTCGGCGAGAAGTCCTGCACCAGCGAGATCAGACCGGTCTGGTGGTCAACCAGCAGCACGATAGCGTCGTCTTTGTTCAGGCGGTTGTAGGTTGGAGTGGTCATGGTGTGCATCCCTTTTCAAGTTTTGAAGTTTGTTGTTGCGTTCAAGTTGGGTACAGATTACTGACGCACAGCAAAGGGATAAATCGGCTGAAAAGCGTTTCACCGTCCACTCAAACGGGACAATCATTCGAGGTCCGCTCTGATTAGATACACCACAGTACAAATGATGTACCTCAGCCCCCATTTATCAACTTCGCTCAACTTCCTAAAGTCTCCTCCAACAGCCACCCGCCATCCTGACGGGCCAGCGACAGAGGAAATCATCATGAGCACATCGAAAAAAGTAGTTGTCATCACCGGCGCTTCGCAAGGCATTGGTGCAGGTCTGGTCGGAGGCTTTCGCGCCCTTGGCCATCAAGTGGTCGCTACCTCGCGCTCGATCAAAGAGTCGAGCGACCCGAATGTCCTGACCGTCGCCGGCGACATTGCCGATCCGCAAACCGCCGAGCGCGTGATTCGCGCCGCTGTCGCCCGCTTCGGTCGCGTCGATACGCTGGTCAACAATGCCGGGATCTTTCTGGCAAAGCCGTTCACCGCTTACAGCCAGGCGGACTATGCCCAGGTCGTGGCGACCAACATGAGCGGCTTCTTCTACATCTCGCAACTGGCCATCGCCGAGATGGAAAAACACGGCAGCGGCCACGTCGTCAGCGTGACCACCAGCCTGGTCGATCATGCAATCGACGGCGTGCCTTCGGTATTGGCGTCGCTGACCAAGGGCGGCATCAACGCCGCGACCAAATCCCTGGCGATCGAGTACGCCAAGCGCGGGATTCGGGTCAACGCCGTGTCGCCGGGCATCATCAAAACGCCGATGCACGCCGAAGAAACCCATCAGGCGCTGGGCAGCCTGCACCCGGTCGGTCACATGGGGGAAATCGACGACATCGTGCAAGCGATCCTCTACCTCGACGGTGCAAATTTCGTCACTGGCGAGATCCTGCATGTCGACGGTGGCCAGAGCGCCGGCCATTGATCGAAACCCTGCAACGCCGCCGGTGGATACCGGCGGCGTCGTTGGTTGTGGTACACAGAGGATGAACGTCTGTCGATCCTCGGTGCGAGCCACAATGAAACGCCATTTTGAAGATTTGCAGTTAGGCAGTATCGAACTGTTCTGCCTGGCCGCCGAAGCCGGCAGCTTCACCGCCGCCGCGCAACTGGCCGGAGTCACGCCCGCTGCGGTGAGCCGGTCGATTCTGCGTCTGGAGCAACGCCTGGGTTCGCGACTGTTCGCGCGCACCACGCGCAGCATCCGCCTCACCGACGCCGGACGGAGCTTCTTCGAACAATGCAGCCAGGCGCTGACGCAACTGGTTGAAGCGCAGCAGGAAGTCATGGGCGCGCAGACTTCGCCGTCGGGGCGACTGCGCATCAGCCTGCCGACCACCTACGGGCATCACCGCATCCTGCCGCTGCTACCGAAATTTCGCGCGTTGTACCCCGAGGTCACGGTCGACGTGCACTTGGGCAATCGCAATATCGACTTCGTCGAAGAGGGCTACGACCTGGCGATACGCGTGCGCGCACAACCGGACTCGACGCTGATCGCGCGCTTGCTGGAAGACGCCGCCCTGGTGGTGGTCGCCGCCCCCGAATATCTGCATAGAGCCGGTACGCCGCAGACGCTGGACGATCTCATCGCGCATGAGTGCATCCAGTTCGAATTGCCCAGCAGCGGGCGGCGGATTTCCTGGCTGTTTCAGGAAAACGGCCGGGACCTGGAAGTGATTTCCGACGGTGGCTATTCCTGTTCCGACGATGTGCTCGGCGGTGTGACGCTGGCCAAGCACGGCGCCGGGCTGTTTCAGACTTACCGTTTCATCGTCGAGCAGGAACTCGCCGATGGCCGCCTGATTGAGGTGCTGCAACCGTACGCCGGACGTTCGCGCCCCTACACCCTGCTCTACCCGCACGGCCGCTATGTGCCGCAGCGGGTGCGGGGGTTTGTGGATTTTCTGCTGGGGTTTCGTGAGCAATGGACAGGACCCGCGCGGTAATCAACCGGTCTGACGCAGGCGGCTGAGTTCCTTGGACGGCGGGCAGCCGAACTGGCGGTTGTATTCGCGGCTGAACTGCGAAGCGCTTTCGTAGCCGACGCGGTAACAGGCGCTCGAGACGTCCAGCCCTTCATTGATGATCAGCCGCCGCGCCTCTTGCAGGCGCAGCTGTTTTTGATATTGCAGCGGGCTCATCGCGGTGACGGCTTTGAAGCGGTGATGCAGCGCCGAGTTGCTCAGGTTGGCCACCTGCGCCAGCGCGTCGATACGCAGCGGCTCGGTGAAATTCCTGTTCAGCCAGTCGATAGCGCGCGTGACCCGGTGGGTCTGCGAATCGTTGACGGCGATTTCATACAGCAGATGCCCGTGCTGGCCGCGCAGCAGGCGGTAATACAGCTCGCGCAACGCCATCGGCGCGAGCATGCCGATGTCGCGTGGATTATCCAGCAGGCGCACCAGACGCAGCATGGTGTCGAGCAGGGTCACGTCGATCTTGTCGAGAAACATCCCGCGACCGGTTTCCTGCGGCATGCCGGTCAGCGGCGACTCGGCAATCAGTTGCGTCAGTTGCGCCGGATCGAAATCCAGCCGTACGCAAAAATACGGCGCCTCGGGCGAGGCTTCGATCACCCGTCCCGACACCGGCAACGTCACTGACACCACCAGATAATTCAGCGGGTCGTAGAGGAAGCGCTCATCACCCAGCCCGACTTCCTTGCGCCCCTGCACGATCAGGCACAGCGCGGGCCGGTGCACAACGTGAATCAGCTCGGACGGGCCATCGAGACGGATCACGTGCAGTGGCGCAATCGCGGTTTCGTAGGTGCCCGGCGCGTCAAAGCGTTGAGTCAGCAGGCGCACCAGTTCGGCGCGATACACCGCCGTATCGTGGAGGATGGAAGCGTCGTGGTTATCCATGCAAAGGGCCTCGAAAGCAGACGAAGGTGGGTCAACTGCGGAGGAAGATTAGCCAGTTTTATCCAGCGGCGACTAGATCAAAGATGCTGCAGATTTGCCTGATTCTGCGTGCTCGTCTTACTGGCAAAGCCATGGGCGCGTTATCACACGCGCCCTTGGCTTC
This sequence comes from Pseudomonas sp. CCNWLW23, assembly GCF_037095675.1. NCBI lineage: Bacteria > Pseudomonadati > Pseudomonadota > Gammaproteobacteria > Pseudomonadales > Pseudomonadaceae > Pseudomonas > Pseudomonas sp. CCNWLW23. Next base: position 471,253 of record NZ_JBAWKM010000002.1, read on the forward strand.
TCACCCGACTATCAACCCGCCGTAACCGTCATGCCGCCATCGGCCATGACCACCGAGCCGACCATGAAACTGGCGCGGTCGGAGGCGAGGAAGGTGACGATTTCGGCGATTTCTTCCGGCTGCGCCGCCCGACCGATCGGCGCCGCTTCGCCGTGCTGCGCGAGGAAGCCAGGGCCGTCCTCGACCACATCGTTGAGAATATTGGTCACCACATCGCCGACGCCGATGGCATTGACGCGAATGCCGTGCTCGATGACTTCCAGGGCCAGCGTGCGGGTCAATTGTGCCAGCGCACCTTTGGAAGCGGTGTAGGCGGCAATGGTCGGAAAGGCAAAGTACGACGCATAGGAAGCGATATTTACGATTGCACCGGACTTGTTCGGGATCATCGCCTTGACCGCTTCGCGGCAGTGCAGGAAGGCGGCCGTGGCATTGACTGCCTGGATCTTTTCCCAGTCGTCGCGACTCATGTCGATCACGGCTTTGTTGATAATGATCCCGGCGTTGTTGATCAGAATATCCAGGCGCCCGAACTGCTCGACGGCAAGGCCGACTGCGCGTTCGGCGGCGCCGTCCTCGGTGATGTCCGCCACCAGCGGCACCAGATCGGGACGAGCCAGTTCTTCGACAGCCGGGTTGAGGTCTTCGGCAATCACCTTGGCGCCGCGAGCGTGCAGCATCAGCGCAATCGCCTTGCCGATGCCACTGGCCGCGCCAGTGACCAGTGCAACTTTACCGGCGACTTCTTGTGGCAGGGTGTGGTTGAAATCAGTCATGGTTTTAACTCCTCGATAGCGAATCGGTGTTGCGCCTGATGGCGCGCTCGTAAACACGGCTTCACTGTCGCGCACTGGCCGCCGCCGGGCTTTCGGGCGATTGCCGGGACTGTCGGAGTTTTGCGCTGGAATTTCTCATTCGCCCGCCCTAACCTGCAAAATCATTCGCAGCCGAAGCTTTTCATGGAGCGTCCTGTGCCCTCTGCCAGCCCCGCTACACCGACAATCAGCCAGCCCGCGCGCATCGCCGCCGAAGCCATGCCGGAGCATCTGCCCGGTGTTGCGGAAACGACCACGCCGCGGCCGCAGATCAAGGATGCAGTGGTGCAACTGTTCCGCCATCAGACTCTGCTCGAACCGATCCGCGTGCCCTGCGTGGCCGAACCGCTGCTGGTGCTGGTATTGGCCGGCACTGCCCGGGTCGAAGAACGTTCGTTGGGCGGAGAATGGCAGGCGAGCCAGGTCACGGCGGGCGACTTCTTCCTGACCAACACCCGCGAACCCTATGAAATGCGCTGGCAAACCGAAGGTTGCGAGGTGTTCGAAGTCATGCACCTTTACCTAGGTCTGGGCCTGATCGAACAAGCGGCGCGCGAAGCGTTCGGCGAACAGGCCGGTGCAGTGACGTTTGTCGATGTGTCCGGTGCGCGTGACGAGCAGGTCAGCTTCATTCTTGAGCAACTGCGCATCGAACTGACCGAACAGCGCCAACCCAGCGCACTGCTGGTGCACAGCCTGGCTCAGGCGTTGGCGATCCATTTGCTGCGTCATTATCTCGACCCCGACAGCAACCCGCGCCGCGACAACGCCCTGCCCGCCTACAAACTGCGCCGGGTGATCGAAGCCATGAATGCGCATCTGGCGGAAGATTTCAGCCTCGGTGATATGGCCGCAGTCGCTGAGCTGAGCGACTACCACTTCAGCCGCACCTTCAAGCGCGCCACCGGTTTATCGCCCTCGCAATACTTCATCCGCCTGCGCATGAGCCGCGCGCGTCATCTGTTGCTGGAGACGGCACGCAGCGTGATCGACATTGGCCTGGAAGTCGGCTACTCCAGCCCCAGCCACTTTTCCCAGGTGTTCCGCCGTGAAGTCGGGGTCACTCCGAGTGCCTACCGGGACGCGCCACGCGGGGCCTGAAAACCTGTCGAAAAGCGATGCAGCAGAATTGGGCAAATCCCGTGGAGGAATCGATTAATAGCCCATGAGCCGCCGCACTTAATCTTCTTCCAAGCCCACTCACGGGCACACAGAAGAGGACGACATCATGCTGAACATTCAAGACAAAGTGATCGTGATTACCGGCGCCAGCAGCGGCATCGGCGAAGCCACCGCACGCCTGCTCGCCGAACGTGGCGCCAAAGTGGTGTTGGGCGCACGGCGCACCGAGCGTCTGGCCGTGATTGCCGATGAGATCAACGGCGCCGGTGGCCACGCGCAGTTCCGCGCACTGGACGTCACCGATCAGCAGGATGTGCAGCGCTTCGTTGATTTCGCCGTCGAGCATTACGGCCGCGTCGATGTGCTGGTCAACAACGCCGGGGTCATGCCGTTGTCACGGCTGGATGCGCTGAAGGTCGATGAGTGGAACCGCATGATCGACGTCAACATCCGTGGCGTACTCCACGGCATCGCTGCCAGTCTGCCGTTGATGCAGCGCCAGCGCGCCGGGCAGATCATCAACATCGCCTCGATCGGCGCTTACGCGGTCAGCCCCACCGCAGCGGTGTACTGCGCAACCAAATACGCAGTGCGGGCCATTTCCGAAGGCTTGCGTCAGGAAGTCGGCGGCGATATCCGCGTCACCGTCATTGCACCGGGCGTGACCGAATCGGAACTGGCCGAGAGCATTTCCGATGAAGGCGGCCGCGCCGAGATGAAGTCATTCCGCAAGATCGCCATCCCCGCCGAAGCCATCGCCCGCGCGATTGCGTATGCCGTCGAACAACCGGCGGACGTGGACGTCAGCGAACTGATCGTGCGCCCGACCGCGAGCCCTTATTGAAACCAGGAGTCAATCTGTGGCAGCGAGCCTGCTCGCGAAAGTGCTGGGTCAGGCGAACATGATGTTGAATGTACCGCCGCATTCGCGAGCAGGCTCGCTCCCACAGGGTGGTTGTGGCGCCACCAAATCATTGGTCAACACATTGTGGGAGCGAGCTTGCTCGCGAAAGCGGTGGTTCAGGCGAATATGAAGTTGAATGTGACGCCGCCTTCGCGAGCAGACTCGCTCCCACAGAGGTTGTAGCACCACCAAATCATTGGTCAACACGGAACACTGTGGGAGCGAGCTTGCTCGCGAAAGCGGTGGTTCAGCGGGCAAAGAGGTTGAATATGCCGCCGTCTCGCGAGCAGGCTCGCTCCCACAGGGAATCGCGGTGCCGCTGACGAAACGGGCTGGCACTCATATCTAGCTTAACGCGCTCCCGGCCCGATCAACATGCTTTCGATCTCGGCACCGGGCATCAATTGTTGCAGGCCATCGATCAACTTGTCGCCGGCCTCGGTCAGCGCTTCCAGCGGCATGGCGGGCAGGCTTTCGAGGATGAACCACATGTGCTGCGCCTGCGCATCGAGGCGGGTTCGCACGCCTTGGCGCCAGTTCCAGCGCCGGCAGGTCACGCCTTGGTCATCGCGCCAGATCACTTCGCCGGCGTCCGGGAATTCATGCGCGGGCAGACCTTCTTTCATCGTGTCGAACGGTTCGCTGCCATCGGCGACGACCAGACGCGGTGAGCCGACGTAGGCCTCGGCATTCTCGCCCCCCACGGGAATCGCGTATTCCAGACTGATGGCGTTGTACAGATCAACCACCGGATCGATGCTCGGCAACTCGCCGTCGCGCAACACCCGTTTGCGCAGAGCCTCGGCCGAGCAAGGCGTGCGCTGCGGCTTGGCACCGAACTGGCGAAACACGTCCGCCCAGGCCTGCAAGTGCGCGGGCCCCCATGACGGGCCACCGTTGGCGACGATCTGACAGGCTTTGGCCAGTGCTTCACCGGCCACGTATGCCTGAGTAATCGGCGCCGCTTGCACGACAATACTCAGCGCTCTGAAGCCCGGCGCGAGTTGCGCAACAGCCGGATCGATTGACGGCACGACAGACAGCATCCCAGAATCCCCCTCATACCCGAATTTCAAACGATGCTAGCGATCAATGACCAAGAAAGTCAATATAACGACCGAGGCCGGCGCCGACGTCGAGACCGTCAGCGCGGCGGTGTCGCGCACGCTCAAACAGGCGCGCAAACAACAGGGCATCACCCTGGATGAACTGTCCAGGCGCTCCGGCGTGAGCAAAGGCATGGTGGTCGAGATCGAGAAGGGCTCGGCCAACCCAAGCATCGCGACATTGTGCAAAATTGCCGCAGCGCTGGGCTTGTCCGTGGCGGACTTCGTCAATGTCGCCGACACTCCGGCGGCGCATCTGATCGACAGTGATGACATCCCCACGCTATGGACCGGTGAGCTGGGTGGATCGGCACGACTGCTGGCCGGCACCGGCGGCCCGAACATGCTCGAGTTGTGGCGCTGGGAATTGTTTCCCGGCGAGTCGTTTTCTTCAGCCGGTCACCCGAAT